>NZ_CP035503.1:300000-382500 GCF_006970865.1 Rhodoferax sediminis | reverse complement strand
CCGGGCGCGTTTGCCCGTGAGCACGAACAGCGCATTGGCCACGGCCGGCGCCAGCGGCGGCACACCGATCTCGCCCACGCCGCCGGGCGAGCGCTCACTGGGCACGATCCAGGTTTCCACCAGCGGCGCCTGCGCCAGCTTCACCATGGGATAGTTTGGGAAGTTGCTCTGCTGCACCTTGCCGGCCTGGATGTCGACGCGGCTGTACAGCGCGGCCGTCAGCCCGAAAATCACCGCGCCTTCGATCTGCTGCGCCACGATGTTGGGGTTGATGACGGTGCCGCAGTCGACGGCGCAGACGACGCGGTGCACGCGCGGCGCCCTGTCCTGCAGCGACACTTCGACCACCTGCGCCACGATGGAGCCGAAAGACTCATGCAGCGCGACGCCGCGCGCGCGCCCGGGCGCCAGCGCACCGCCCCAGCCGGCTTTTGCCGCGGCCAGATCCAGCACCGCCAGGTAACGCGGCGTTTGCTGCAGCAACTTGCGCCGGAATTCGACTGGATCCTGGCGGGTTTGTGCGGCCAGCTCGTCCATGAAGCTTTCGATGAAAAAGGCGTTATGCGAATGCCCGACCGAGCGCCAATAACCCACCGGCACGCCCATGCGCGTGGCCACGTGGGCCATGTGCTGGTGCGCAAAGCCGTAGGACTGGTCGAACAAGCCCTCGTCCGTGGTCTTGTCGGGCAGGTCGAACGGGCCCGACAGGTAGGGGATGGCACGCTGCATCCAGCGCGGGGTGATGGCGTCGCCGGCCGATTTGATGCGCAGACTCTGAACCTGGCCCTGGCCATCGAGCGCGGCGCGCAGCATGGCGACATTCATCGGCCGGTAGAAATCGTGCGTCGTGTCTTCCTCGCGCGACCACGCGAGCTGCACCGGGCGGCCGCCGCACGCCATGGCCACGCGCACGGCCTGAGCCACGTAATCCACATCCAGCCGCCGGCCAAAGCCGCCGCCCAGCAGCATCACGTGCAGCGTGACCCGGTCCACCGGCACCCCCGCCACCCTGGCCGCGATGGCGCGCGCCGGGCCGGGCGCCTGGGTCGGCGCCCACACATCCACCTTGCCGTCCAGCACCCGCGCCGTGCAGTTCATCGGCTCCATCGTGGCGTGTGCCAGGTAGGGCGCGCTATAAGACGCCTCCACCAGACGCGCGGCCTTCGCTTCCGCCGCGGCTATGTCGCCCTGGCTGAAAAACGTGATGCCTTTTTCCGCCCGCAGTGCAGCGCCTATCTGGGCCTCGATCTGCTTCGAATCGAGCGCTCCCTCAGCGCGCTGCTGCCACTGCACCTGCACGGCCTGCACGCCCTGGCGCGCGTGCCAGGTGGTTTGGCCCACCACGGCAAAGCCGGCGGTCGAGCCGGCATAGGCGGGCAGCGGCACCAGTTGCTGCACACCCGGCAGGGCCAGTGCGGCTTTGGCGTCAAGCGGCCCGGGCGCGCCGCCCAGCATCGGGCACAGGCGGATCGCGGCGTACAGCAGGCCGGGCGGGCGCGCGTCGAGGCCGAAGCGCGCGCTGCCATCGACCTTGGCGGGAACGTCGCGCCGCGGCGCGGGCCGGCCGATCAGTGTCCAGTCCTTGCGGGCCTTGAGTTTTACCTCGCCCGGCGGTGTGGCCGCCGCGAACTTCGCAAGCTTGCCATAGGTGGCCGATTTGCCGGAGGGGTGGGACACCACCCCGTCCTTCACCGACAGCTCGGCCAGCGGCAGCTTCCACTGCGCTGACGCGGCGCCCAGCAGCGATGCGCGTGCCGAAGCTGCGGCCACGCGCAGCACGTCCCACATGTCGGCCACGCTGGACGAGCCGCCGGTGGCGTTGATGCCCAGTTCGCGCGCCAGCTTGCCCACCATCCAGCGGCCCAGCCTGACCTTGAGGGGCCGGGGCTCGGCCTCCAGCTCCAGTGGATGGAACGGCAGGCTCTCCTGCAGCATGGCGACGTTGCCATAGATCGTGTCGAAGCCTGCCTGCTCGATGCGGACACTGCCGAGTGGCACATCCAGCTCTTCCGCGGCCAGCATGGGCAGCGCGGTGTACACGCCCTGGCCCATCTCGCTGCGCGCCATCGCCAGCACCACACTGCCGTCCGCGGCGATCTTGATCCAGCCGTTCAGCGCGACGTCGCCCGCCTCGGGCAGCATCAGATCCGGCGAGCCCAGGCGCGAGCGCGCGGGCAGGATGCTCCAGCCGACCACCAGCGCGCCGGCGGTGCCCGCGGCGCTCAACAACCAGGTGCGGCGCCTCATGAATGACTCCCGGCATCGAGCAATGCCACCGCCACGGCGGGCAGGCCCGCGGGCGAACGCGCTGGCGGGCGGCTCTCCGCCGCCCGGTGAATCGCCGCGCGCACCCGCTGGTAGGTGCCGCAGCGGCAGATATTCGTCATGGCCTCGTCGATGTCGGCATCGGTCGGCTGCGGCTTGGCTTCGAGCAGCGCCGCGGCGGCCATCAGCATGCCGCTCTGGCAGTAGCCGCATTGCGGCACCTGTTCGGCAATCCAGGCCACCTGCAGCGGATGCGGCTGCTGCGACGTGCCCAGCGCCTCGATGGTCTGGATGCGCTTGCCCGCCACTGCGGACACCGGCAGCACGCACGAGCGCACGGCCTGGCCGTCGATGTGCACGGTGCAGGCGCCGCAGGCCGCCACGCCGCAGCCGAATTTAGTGCCCGTCATATTCAACACATCGCGCAGCACCCACAGCAGCGGCATATTGGGATCGGCATCGACCTGGACCGGCTGGCCGTTGATTTGCAATTCCACAGGATCTCCTCAAGTTAAGCGGCGCGCCAAGGCGCTGACAACCCACTATAGAACGCCCCTGATGGCGGCGATAGGGAGGGCTCCCGGTAAACGCACCGGATAATCGCTCCCCACATGGCACTTATTACCCTTCTCGACGCCCAACTGGCCTTTGGACACGTCGCACTGCTCGATAAAACCGGCTTTTCCCTTGAATCCGCGGAACGTGTGGGCCTGATCGGCCGCAACGGCGCGGGCAAGTCCTCGCTGCTCAAAATCCTGGGCGGGCTCGAAAAGCCCGACGACGGCACGCTGCAGGTGCAGCAGGGCCTGCGCATCGCCTTTGTCGCGCAGGAGCCCGTGCTTGACCCCGACGCTACGGTTTTCGTAGCTGCCAGCGCAGGACTGGCGGGGGTGATTGCCGTGCGGGAGCAATATTTGTCGGGCGCCGACGGGGTCGACCTGGATGCCCTGCAGTCGCAGATCGAGGCCTTTGACGCCTGGAACTGGGAGCAGCGCGTGGAGGAAACCCTGCACCGCCTGCACCTGGACCCGCAGGCTGTCATCAGCACCCTGTCGGGCGGCACCCGCAAGCGCGTGGCGCTGGCGCAGGCGCTGGTGGCCAAGCCCGATGTGCTGCTGCTCGACGAGCCGACCAACCACCTGGACCTGGACTCGATCGAGTGGCTGGAGGATTTGCTGGTCGATTTCAAGGGCAGCATCGTCACCATCACGCACGACCGCAGCTTCCTGGACCGCGTGGCGACCCGCATCGTCGAGCTGGACCGCGGCCAACTGCGCTCGTACCCCGGCAACTTCGGCCAGTACCTGCTGCAAAAGGAAGATCAACTGGCGCAGGAAGCCGTCATCAGCGCCAAGGCCGACAAGCTGCTGGCGCAGGAAGAAGTCTGGATCCGCAAGGGCGTGGAGGCGCGCCGCACACGCAGCCAGAGCCGCATCGGACGCCTGCAGGCGATGCGCGCCAGCCGCGCGGCACGGCGTGACGCGCTGGGCAGCGTCAACCTGGACGTCGCGACCGGCCAGTCGAGCGGCAAAATCGTGGCCGAACTGAGCCACGTCAGCAAGGCCTTCGGCGACAAGATCATCGTGAAGGATTTCAGCGCCACCATCCTGCGCGGCGACAAGGTGGGCCTGCTGGGCCCGAACGGCGCCGGCAAGACCACGCTGCTGAAACTGATCCTGGGCGAGCTGGCGCCCGACAGTGGCCGCCTGCGCCAGGGCACGAATCTGCAGGTGGCCTATTTTGACCAGATGCGCAACACGCTCGATCTGGACGCCACGCTGGAAGACTTCATCAGCCCGGGCAGCGAGTGGATCGAGATCGGCAACCAGCGCAAGCACGTCAAGAGCTACCTGGGCGACTTCCTGTTTTCGCCGGCGCGCGCCAACTCGCCGGTGCGCTCGCTGTCGGGCGGCGAGCGCAACCGGCTGCTGCTGGCGCGCCTGTTCGCGCGCCCCGCAAATGTGCTGGTGCTCGACGAGCCGACCAACGACCTGGACATCGACACGCTGGAGCTGCTCGAAGACCTGCTGCAGAACTACGAAGGCACGGTGTTCCTGGTCAGCCACGACCGCACCTTCCTGGACAACGTGGTCACCAGCATCATCGCCTGCGAGGCCGAGCCCGCCCGCCCCGGCTTCTGGCGCGAATACGAAGGCAGCGTGCAGGACTGGCTGGTGCAGTCCAAACGCACGCGCGAACTGGCGCAGCAGGTGCAACCCGCGCCCGTTCAGAGTCAAATCGCCCCCAAACCCAGTACCGACGGGCGCGCTGCGCTATCAAAAAAGAAGCCGAGCTACAAGGAACAGCGCGAGCTGGACGGCCTGCCCGCGCTGATTGCCGCGCTCGAGGCCGAACAACAGTCGATTGCCGAGCAACTGGCCGATGGCAGCCTGTACGCCAGCGATGCCGCACGCGCCGCCGCGCTCAACGCGCGCAACGCGCAGATCGAGCAAGAACTGATGAGCGCGCTGGAACGCTGGGAAGTGCTGGGCAGCGCGGCCTAAACGGCCGGCAAGGGCTAAAGGCCTGAAACACCAACAAACTTAGTTCATCGCATCGCGCAGCCGCGCGAACACCTTCCAGAACGCCACCTCCTGCGTCGTCGCGAAGTTGATGCGCATCAGCGTGCTGGGCTGGCGGCTGGCGTGGAACAGCGCGCCGGGCGCCAGCAGGTAGCCCTCGTCGAGCATGCGCTGCGACAGCGCGTCGGTGTCCACACCGGTCTCGACCCAACCGAACAGCCCGGCCGGCTCGGCCGCAAAGGTGCAGCCGTGTGCCAGCGCCAGCTTCACGCTGCGCGCGCGCGCCAGATCGAGCCGGGTGCGGATGCGCTCGGCGTGGCGCCGCAGCTGGCCCTGGTCGATGCACCAGGCCAGCGCCTTCTCCAGCAGCGCGGGCGTGGTCAGCGTGGCCAGCAACTTGGTGTCCAGCAGGCGTTCGACCAGGTTGGGCGGCGCCGCCAGAAAGCCGACGCGCCAGTTGGGCGCCAGGATCTTGGCAAAGCCGCTGACATAGATCGTGCGCTGCAGGCCGTCGAGCGCGCACAGGCGGGTGGCGTGCACGGGCGCCAGGTGGCTGTAGGTGTCGTCTTCGACGATATGGAAGTTGTGCTCGTTGGCCAGTTGCAGCACGCGGTGCGCGCTGCCCGGCGTGAGGCAGTAGCCGGTCGGGTTGTGGAACACGCTGACGCTGACAAACAGCTTGGGCGCATGCGCCGCGCAGTACTGCGCCATCACGGCCAGGTCAGGCCCGTCGGCGCGGCGCGGCACCGGCAGGATGCGCATGCCCAGCGCAGACAGGCGCGCAAATTCAACCGCCCAGCCGGGCTCCTCCACCATCACATGGTCACCGGGGCGCAAGAGCGTGCGGCTCACGACGTCGAGCGCATGGGTGGCACCCACGGTGGTGACGATCTGCGCCGGCAACGCTGGCACATTGAGTCCCGCCAGCTTTTTGGACAGCGACCGGCGCAGGCCGCTGTCGCCCGCGGGCTCACCGTATTGCAGCGAGAACTCCTGCAGCGCGCGGGTGCCGGTGACCTTGCGCACCGCCGCCGGCATGAAGGTGGTCTCCAGCCACTGCGGCGGCAACACGCCCATGCCGGGCTGCGGCTTGTCGCTGGAGCCGTGGAACATGCCGCGGATCAGCGCGGTGGCGTTGACCGGTGCGTGGGGTGAGGGTGCGCCGGCTGTGATTTTTGCAGACGCTACTTGATTCATAGCGCCTGGTGCATGCGTATCAAGGGCTGCAGCCATTTCCCGCACAAAAAAGCCGCGGTTCTTGCGGGCCTCGACCAGGCCCTGCGCGAGCAGCTGGTCATAGGCCGCCACCACGGTGGACGGGCTCACGCCCTGCTGCTGCGCGCACTGGCGCACGGAAGGCAGGCGCGCGCCGGGCGCCAGCAGGCGGTTGCGGATGCGCTCGCCAAAGCGCGTGGCGAGCTGCTCCGTGAGCGACTGGGCGGCGGTTTTCATCAGCATGGCAAGACCTTTGCAAGACCGCTGGGGCAGGCGTTAAAGTGGCGCTGTGCTGCCAAGGCGGACCATACAGATTCTCAAGTGAGGCGATTAACTGTATTGGTTGTGTACTGGTTTCGACTATAAAGTAGGACGCCTGCACAGGCAAGCCCTTCACGCCCTCACGATCCGGAACCTTCCATGAACGCCACCGAATTCACCGCGCTGCTGGTGCTCTCCACCGCCATGAGCTTCACGCCGGGGCCGAACACCACGCTGTCCACCGCACTCGCGGCCAATCACGGCCTCAAACGCGCGCTGCCCTTTGTCTGCTCGGTGCCTATCGGCTTCGGTGCGCTGCTGGGCGTGTGTGCGCTCGGCCTGGGCGCGCTGCTGCTGGCGCTGCCGCTGCTGGGCTGGGTCGTGAAGATCGTGGGCGTGGCCTATTTGCTGTGGCTGGCGTGGAAGTTGATCCAGGCCACCGGACTGGCCTCGGCCAATGCGGCGCAGATGAACGTCGGTTTCTGGCAGGGCGCGAGCCTGCAGTTCATGAACATCAAGGGCTGGATGCTGGCACTGGCCATCATGGGCGGCTGGATCGCCGGGCGCGACCATCCGGGCGCGCGCTTTGCCATCGTGCTGCCGGTGCTGCTGGTCTTTACCTTCGCGAGCACCCTGAGCTACGCGCTGATGGGCTCGCTGTTGCGCGACTGGCTGGCCGGCCCGGCACAGACCGGGCGACGTCTGCGCTGGTTCAACCGCGCCATGGCCGCCGTGCTGGTGCTGACCGCCGGCTGGATGCTCACGGTATGAACGCCACCAGCAAGGGCCTGTGGCTCGGCACGCTGGGCGTGCTGATCTTCTCGCTCACGCTGCCGCTGACGCGCATGGCGGTGGGCTCGGTGGCGCAGCCGCAACTCTCGGGCGTGTTCATCGCGATGGGCCGGGCCGCGGTGGCGGGGATCCTGAGCCTGTTTTTTCTGCTCGCCACGCGCGCCCCAAGGCCGCGGCGCGGCGACTGGCCGCTGATCCTGGCGACCTCACTGGGCGCCGTGTTCGGCTTTCCGCTGTTCACCTCGATCGCCATGCGCTATGTGGAGGCAGTGCATGCCAGCGTCATGCTGGGCGTGCTGCCGCTGGCCACCGCCATGGTCGGCGCCTGGCTGCACCGCCAGCGCCCTTCGGCCGGCTTCTGGCTCTGCGCTGTGGTCGGCAGCGCGCTGGTGGCGGCTTTTTCGATGCTGCACGCGGGCAACGCGAGTTCGTCCGCCGGCATGGGCGTGCATTGGGCCGACGCGCTGCTGCTGCTCGCCATGCTGTGCGCCGCGGTCAGCTATGGCGCGGGCGCCAAACTCGCAGGCCGCATGCGCGCCGACCACGTGATTTGCTGGGCGCTGGTGATCGCCCTGCCCCTCAGCCTGCCGGCTGTCCTCGCGGCGTGGCCGCAGGGCGTCATCACACCGCAGGCGTGGTGGGCCTTTGGCTATGTGGCGGTATTCTCGATGTGGATCGGCTTTTTTGCCTGGTACCGGGGCCTTGCGCTCGGCGGCACCGTGCGCGTGAGCCAGGTGCAGCTGATCCAGCCGTTTTTGAGCATGCTGTTTGCCGTGCCGCTGCTGGGCGAGACGCTGGACGCGGTGACGGTCGCGTTTGGGCTGGCGGTCATCGCCACCGTCTTTATCGGCAAGAAAATGCCCGTTGGAACCGCCGCCAAAATGGCAACTGGAGTGATCCCATGAGTTTGAACCTGCTTGATCAACCCGGCTTCTGGCAGCTGGCCGCCCGCGCCGAAAAAATGAACCCCTCGGTGATCCGCGAGATCCTGAAGGTGACCGAGAAGCCCGGCATCATCAGCTTTGCGGGCGGCCTGCCCTCGCCCAAGACCTTTCCGGTGGCCGAGTTTGCCGCGGCCTGCGCCAAGGTGCTGCGCGAGGATGCGCACGCCTCGCTGCAGTACGCGGCCAGCGAGGGCTACGGCCCGCTGCGCGAGATGGTCGCCGCCGCGCTGCCCTGGCCGGCGGACGCCGCGCAGGTGCTGATCACGACCGGCTCGCAGCAGGGACTGGACCTGCTGGCCAAGGTGCTGATCGACGAAGGCAGCCGCATTCTGGTGGAGACCCCGACCTACCTGGGCGCGCTGCAGGCCTTCGCGCCGATGCAGCCCGAGGTGGTCAGCGTGCAAAGCGACGACGAAGGCGTGGTGATCGACGATCTGGAGCGCAAAGCCAAAGGCGCGCGCTTTCTCTACGTGCTGCCCAACTTCCAGAACCCGACCGGCCGCACCATGACCGAGGCGCGCCGCGCGGCATTGTCCGGGCGCGCGGCGGCACTGGGCCTGCCGCTGGTGGAAGACAACCCGTACGGCGACCTCTGGTTCGACGCGCCGCCGCCCGCGCCCATGACGGCGCGCAACCCGGACGGCTGCGTGTATCTCGGCTCGTTTTCCAAGGTGCTGGCGCCGGGGCTGCGGCTCGGTTACCTGGTGGCGCCGAAGGGGCTGTACCCCAAGCTGCTGCAGGCCAAGCAGGCGGCCGACCTGCACAGCGCCGGCTTCAACCAGCGCGTGGTGGCCGAAGTCATGGCGGACGGTTTTCTGGAGCGCCACGTGCCCAGCATCCGCGCGCTGTACAAGTCGCAGCAGGGCGCCATGCTGGCCGCGATGCGCGAGCACATGCCCGCGGGCGTGAGCTGGAACACCCCGGCCGGCGGCATGTTCCTGTGGGCGCGCCTGCCCGAGGGCATGGACGCCGTCCGGCTGCTGCCCAGGGCGGTCGAGCACAACGTGGCCTTTGTGCCGGGCGCGGCGTTCTATGCCGACCACGGCGACCCGCGCACCCTGCGCCTGAGTTTCGTGACCGCCAGCGTGGATGAAATCAGGATAGGCGTGGCCGCGCTGGCACAGGCCATCCGGCTCGCCGGCCAGAAGTAGCCGCCATGCAGCGCCCGTTCAAACAGGTCGATGTGTTCACCGCCGAGCCCTACCTCGGCAACGCGCTGGCCGTGGTGCTGGACGGCGCGGGCCTTGCCGACGCGCAGATGCAGCGTTTTGCGCGCTGGACGAATCTGTCGGAGACCACGTTCGTGCTGGAGCCGACCGCGGCGGGCCGGGCAGCGGGCGCCGACTACCGGGTGCGCATCTTCACGCCCGGCGGCGAGCTGCCCTTTGCCGGGCACCCAACGCTGGGCAGTTGCCATGCATGGTTGCAGGTGGGCGGCCAGCCGCAATCGGCTGACATCATCACGCAGGAATGCCAGGTGGGTTTGGTGAAGATTCGCCGCGATGGCGAGCGGCTGGCGTTTGCCGCACCGCCGCTCCAGCGCAGCAACCCGGCGCCGGCCCTGCTGGCCCAGGTCAGCCAGGCATTGGGCCTGCGGCCGGCCCAGATCGTGGCCGCGCAACTGCTGGACAACGGCCCGGTCTGGCTGGGCCTGTGGCTGGACAGCAGCGACACGGTGCTGGCGCTCGCGCCCGACCACGCACGGCTCAGAACTTTGGGACAAAAAGTGGGCGTAGCCGGCACCTATTCTGCGCAATACGCTACGCCTTTGATAGCGCGCTCGAATCGCGAGGCACGTGCCTTTGCGGGCCGCACCGAGCCCGCCGCGGCCGCACCGGACCTCGAGGTGCGCGCCTTCGCCGCGCCGCTCGGCGTCAACGAGGACCCCGTCACCGGCAGCTTCAATGCGAGCCTGGCACAGTGGCTGATTGCGGATGGCCTGGCACCCGCGCGCTACCTGGCGGCGCAGGGCAGTTGCCTGGACCGCGCCGGGCGCGTGCACATCGAGCGCGATGCAGGCGGTCAGGTCTGGGTCGGCGGCGAGTCGGTAACCTGTATCGAAGGCACGGTGACGCTGTGAGCGCGGCCCTTGATCACCTCGTGGTGATGGCGGCCAGCCTCGATGAAGGCGTGGCCTGGTGCGAGGACCGGCTGGGCGTCGCGCCCGGGCCGGGCGGCGAGCACCCGCTGATGGGCACGCACAACCGCGTCTTGGGCCTGGCGTCACCCGAATTTCCGCGCGCTTACCTCGAAATCATTGCTATCAACCCAGGAGCAATCCACGCACTCCTGGCGGGGGCCAGACGCTGGTTTGACATGGATGATGCGGCCTTGCGCGCACGCGTCGCGCAGCATGGGCCGCAACTGATTCACTGGGTGGCCCGTGTGCCCGACATCCAGCCAGCCGTGGCCGCCCTGCAGGCGCTGGGCATCGAGCGCGGCGCCGTGCTGCAGGCCAGCCGCGGCACCTTGCGCTGGCAGATCACCGTGCGGGACGACGGCCAGCGCCTGTTCGACGGTTGCCTGCCGACACTGATCCAGTGGGGCGACGTACACCCGTCACACACCATGCCAGGCAGCGGCATTGCGCTGCATGGCTTGCGCGTGGTGCACCCCGAGGCCGACGCCCTGCGAGCCGCGTACCGCGCCATCGGACTGGCGCATGTGCCCATCGAGGCCGGGCCGGCGCGCCTCACCGCCCAACTGCAAACTCCCGACGGCCTGCTGGAAATCCACTCATGAACCTGCCCACCCTGCCAGACATCGAAGCCGCCGCCCGGGTGGTGTACCGCGAATTCCAGGCCACGCCGCAGTATCGCTGGGGGCTGCTGTCCGAGCGGCTGGGCACCGAGTGCTGGGTCAAGCATGAGAACCATACACCGGTGGGCGCCTTCAAGCTGCGCGGCGGGCTCACTTATTTCGACCAGTTGCGCCAGCGCGGCGAGCTGCCGCGCGAGGTCGTCAGCGCCACGCGCGGCAACCACGGCCAGAGCATCGGCTGGGCCGCGCGCGCGCATGGCGTGGCCTGCACCATCGTGGTTCCGCACGGCAATTCGCTGGAGAAAAATGCGGCCATGCGCGCGCTCGGCGTTGCGTTGATCGAGCACGGACAGGACTTCCAGGAAAGCCGCGAGTTCGCCATGCGGCTGGCGGCGGGGCGCGGCGCCCACATGGTGCCGAGCTACCACCTGGACCTGGTGCGCGGCGTCAGCACCTACTGGTGGGAATTTTTCAAGGCGGCCCCACAGCTCAACGTCGTGTACGTGCCGATCGGCCAGGGTTCGGGCGCGTGCGCGGCGATTGCCGCCAGGCTGGCGCTGGGTCATCGGGCCAGGATCATCGGCGTGGTCAGCGCGCACGCCACCACCTATGCCGATTCGCTGGCCGCGGGCCGCGTGGTGGAGGCGCCCGTGACCACCGTGCTGGCCGACGGCATGGCCTGCCGCGTCGCAGACCCCGTCGCGCTCGACATCCTGGCCGCGCACATCGACCACATCGTCAAGGTCACCGACCTGGAAGTGGCGCAGGCCATGCGCGACCTGTACACCGCCACCCACAACGTGGCCGAGGGCGCGGGCGCCGCCGCCTTTGCCGGCGCCATGCAGGAGCGCGGTCAACTGTCCGGGCAGGCCGTCGGCGTCGCGCTCAGTGGCGGCAATGTGGACAGCGGGACTGTCGCCAAGGTGCTTCTGAACGCAGCTTGAGGTCGCCCCCGGGACAAGGGGCGCAGACCCGTTTGCCCTAAATTGCAGGCATGGGAACCCTTTACCTCGTGCGCCACGGCCAAGCCTCGTTTGGCGCCGAAGACTACGACCAACTGAGCGATCTGGGCAAGAAGCAGAGCGTGCGCCTCGGCGAGTATTTCCGCCAAAAAGGCCTGACGTTTGATGCCGTGCTGACCGGTACCTTGCACCGCCATGCGCAAACCTGGGCAGGCATTTGCGAGGGAATGGCCCCCACGCTCGGCACTGACGTGTCCTCGCTGCCCCCCGAGGGGGCCCTCGCGGCTAGGGGCGGCCCGTCGCCGCTCATGCCGCAAGCGCTGCTCTGGCCCGGCTTGAATGAATACGACAGCGAAGCGGTAATCGGTGCAATCCATCCGCACAAGCTGGAGAAGCCCGACTCGCCCGAGATGTACCGGCACCATTTCCGCCTGCTGCGCGATGGTCTGGCCCAGTGGATGGCAGGCGTGGTCAGCCCCAGGGGTATGCCGAGCTACACGGAATTCGCGGCCGGTGTGACCAGCGCGCTGGACCACGTGCGTGCCCGCCACCACGGCGGCCGGGTGCTGATCGTCTCCAGCGGCGGCCCGATTGCCACCGCGGTCGGCCATGTGCTGGGCACCACGCCCGAGACCACGATCGAACTGAACCTGCGCATCCGCAACGCCTCCGTCACCGAATTCGCCTTCACGCCCAAGCGCCACATGCTGCTGACCTACAACACCCTGCCGCACCTGGACGCGCCGGAGCACGCGGACTGGGTCACGTATTCATGAAGCCGTGATGCGCTACTAACGCAGGTGATGCACCTCGGCCTGCCCATAGACCGGGGTCTCGATGCCTTCTTTTCGCGCCTTGAGCTGCAGCGACAGGAACTGCGAGTAGTGGCGCGACTGGTGCAGGTTGCCGCCGTGAAACCACAGGTGCGGCACCTGGGTCGGCTTCCACATGTTGCGCAGCTCGCCCTCCCAGGGACCGGGGTCCTTGGGCGTGTCCGAACCAAGACCCCAGACCTTGCCCACCTTGTCGGCAATCTCCGGCGAGATGAGGTCGGCCAGCCAGCCATTCATGGAACCATAGCCCGTCGCGTAAACCAGCAGGTCGGCCGGCAGTTCCGTGCCGTCGGAGAGCGTGACCGAGTGTTCATTGACCCGCTCGATGTTCACGCCGCTCTTGAGCTTGACGCTGCCGTTGGCCACCAGTTCCGAGGCACCCACATCGATGTAGTAGCCCGAACCGCGCCGCAGGTATTTCATGAACAGGCCGGAGCCGTCCGCGCCGAAGTCGAGCATGAAGCCGGCCTTCTCCAGCCGCGCATACAGATCGGCATCGCGCTTCTTCATCTCCTCATACACCGGGATGTGAAAGGTGTGCATGATCTTGTAGGGCACCGAGGCAAAGATCAGATCGGCCTTGTGGTGATCGATGCCATTTTTCACCGCCTGCTCGGAATACAGGCCGCCCAGCGCCAGTTCCATCAGCGAATTCGAGGGCGCGATGTGGGTCGAACTGCGCTGGATCATGGTCACGTCGGCGCCGTTTTCCCAGAGTGCAGCGCAGATGTCATGCGCCGAGTTGTTGGAGCCCAGCACCACACATTTTTTGCCCTTGTAGGCCTCGGGTCCGGCGTGCTGGCTGGAGTGATGCTGCTCGCCCTTAAAGTTCTCGGCACCGGCGATCCTGGGCACGTTGGGACGGCCCGACACCCCCAGCGCGAACACCAGTTCCTTGGGCCGCAGCGTGATCTCCCGGCCGGCGCGCTCGACCACCACTTCCCACTCCTGCGCGGCCTCGTTGTACCTTGCCTTTTTGGCGGTGGTCGAGCCCCAGTAGTTCAGCTCCATCACCTTGGTGTACATCTCGAGCCAGTCGCCAACCTTGTCCTTGGGCGCGAACACCGGCCAGTCGTCCGGAAAAGACAGGTAGGGCAGATGGTCGTACCACACCGGGTCGTGCAGGCACAGGCTCTTGTAGCGCTTGCGCCAGGAGTCGCCGGGCTTCTCGTTCTTCTCGACGATGATGGCCGGCACGCCAAGCCGGCGCAGCCGCGCGCCCAGCGCAATGCCGCCCTGGCCGCCGCCGACGATCACCACATAAGGCTGCTCGGTTGTTCCCAGGGTTTCGGCTTCTTCCTGGCGTTTCTCGAGCCAGCTCTTGCGGCCCTTTTGCACGCCGTGCTCGGCACCCTTGATGCGGTGCTCACCCTTGCGCTCCTCGAAGCCCTTGAGTTCGGTCATGGTCGTCAGCAGGGTCCAGGCCTTGCCATCCTTCAGCCGCAGGTGGCCGCGGCCACGCGCCACACCGGTCTCGAAGGTGAACCAGGCGTCCGTCACGCCGTCGGCCTCGGTCGCCTCGCCCTCCAATGCGAAGTTCGACGGTTTGGTGTCGGCCAGGCGCGCATCGAGCATTCTGCGGATGGCGTCCTTGCCCTCCATCGTCCTGATGTTCCAGGTCCATGAGACCAGATCGCGCCAATAACTCTCGTCGGCAAACAGCGCCAGCGCGGCGTTGATGTCGCGCTGGCCCAGCGCCGCTGCCAGCTGTGCCAGCCATTGCGCTGCCTGCTGGGTCGGTGAATTCACACTGTCCGTCATGCTTCTTGTCTCCGGTGATGTGCAACGCCGGAAGATCCCGGCCCGACATGGAGTGCAAGCCCCGTGCCCGTCGTGCAAACGCGCCGGCCCGGGCGCTTAACTGCTTGATGGCATTGGATTTTCCCGCTCCCGGCAGCTCTGCTGCGGTGCGACACACTGGCGTGTGCAGGCGTCACACTGAGACAGGTGTCACAGCTCCGGGTGTGACACCTGAACGGCGGCTCAAGGCAACGCCTGATCGTCCCGCTGGTTGGGCGAGCTGATACCCCAGCGCTTCATGCGCCGGTACAGCGTCATGCGGGAGATGCCCAGTTGGCGCGCCACCGCAGTCACGTTCCAGCGCGCGGCACGCAATTGCTGCAGCAGTTGCGTCGCCTCGCTGGTGGCGGCCGCTGTGCGCGGCGCCAGTGCCTGCGGAGCCGCCGCCGTACCCGGCGTATCGGGCAGGTCGCCCAGTTCGATGTAGCCCTGGCTGCAGACCGTGCGGGCGTACTCGATCACGTTGCGCAGCTCGCGCAGATTGCCCGGCCAGCGGTGTGCCAGCAGCCAGGCACGCGCAGCGGGCGCGAGCTCCGGCGCGTCCTTGAGCGCGGCGCCCGACACATCCTGACCCAGCATGCGGTCCAGCATCCAGCCCAGGTCGCGCCGCTCGCGCAGCGGCGGCAGCATGATGTGGGCACCGTTGAGGCGGTAGTACAGGTCGTCGCGAAAACAGCCCTCGCGCACCAGCGCTTCCAGGTCGCAGTGGGTCGCGGCAATCACACGGATGTTCACCGGCATCGGCCGCGTCGCGCCAATCGGCAGCACCTCGCGCTCGGCCAGCACGCGCAGCAGGCGGCCCTGCAGGGCGCGCGGCATGTCGCCGATCTCGTCGAGGAACAGCGTGCCGCCATCGGCCTCCTGAATCAGGCCACGCTTGCCCTTGGGGCCGGCACCCGAGAAGCTGCCGGGCAGGTGGCCGAACAGTTCGCTCTCGATCAGGGTTTCGGGAATGGCCGCGCAGTTCACCGCCACGAACGGCTGGCGTCGGCGCTCGCTGCTCTCGTGCAGCGCCTTCGCGAAATACTCCTTGCCGGTGCCGGTCTCGCCCGTCAGCAGCATGCTGACGGGTGAATTGACGAGCCGGGCCGCCCGTTCGATTTGCCGGTCCAGCGCCGGGTCGCCGCCCGACAGGCCCGCCAGCGGAGCCGGCAGCTTGCGCTCCAGGGCCTGGGCCGGCGCGGCCCCGCGCACCGGCGGCGGTGCGACCAGCATGAACAGCAGCCGCGCACTGCCGGCCAGGGTGATGGCCCGCTGGTCGCTCGGACGCACGCGCACGAAGCGCCCGAGGTCATTGAAGGAGGCATTGAACAGCCGCTCGAACGGCTGGCCCAGCACCGGCGGGCCGTTCGTGTCCGCCTCGAGCAACAACTGGGCACGCCGGTTGTGGCCGATCACTCGGCCCGCGCTGTCCACGGCCAGCAGGTACTCGGGATTCATGTCGAGAAACTGGGGCGCGCCGCTCAGGCGCAGGATCCAGTCATGACGAAAGCGGTGCAGGAAGCTCGCATTCTCGACGTGGTTGGCATACACCTTGACCAGTTGCAGCGCGAGGTGCTGGCTCTGCTTGGCGCTGGGCGACGTGAGCGCGGAGATATCGAGCACCGCATTGAGCTGGCCGAGCGCGTCGTACACCGGAGCGGTGGTGCAGGTCAGCGGGATGTGGGTCGCGTCAAAGTGGTCGTCGAGGTGCACGGTCAGCGCCTCGCCGGTGGCGATGCAGGTGCCCACGCCGCAGGTGCCGGCATGGTGTTCGCTCCAGTCCGCGCCCAGGTACAGGCCGGCCTTGCGCAGGCTCGGCTCGAACACCAGATCACCGAGAAAATCCACTGTGACGCCGCGCGCATCGGTAAGCAGCACGCAGTAGCCCATGCCGGCCACCTGCTGGTACAGCGTCTCCAGGCCATGGCGCGCAATATGCAGGAACTCTTCCATCTGGTCCTGGTGCTCGCGCAGGCGCTCGCTGGGCAGGATGACGGCTTCCTGCATGCGCGTGGGGTCCAGCCGGTGTTCGTGCACGCAGCGCTGCCAAGAGGCGCGAATGATCTCGTCGTGCGTCGTCGCGTGACCCGATGCGAGCCCGTCGCCGGCCACCTGCATGACCGTCGCAATATGCTCGCGTTGCTGCAAATGCATGCTGTGTCTCCTGCTCGAAGGTGCGGCTCGCGCGGACCGGCGCGGCGGCACTCTCCGGCACTATAGCGCGGCATCGACAGCGCCACACCAGCGTCTGGCGTCCCGGTGTGACGCACTGGGGGCGCACTGGGGGCGCACTGGGGGCGCTGCCACGACTGCTTACAAATTGAGTATCAAACTCCCAGCTGGTGTCCAATCACGCACGACCCACGCAATCCGTGGGCGCCAAGTACCCGCTTCAGACTGGGTGCTGTCGCTCAGGTCCGGCAGTTGAACGACAGCTGCCGCAGGAACCTGCCGTTCGTCGTCTGTGCGGCCGTCTGGCCGCTGTATCCCGGAACCAGTCAATGAATCGCCGTCGGGCCGATGATTCTGCCCACCGTGCCGCGGGCTACCGGCCAGAGCCAGCTTCTTCCGGCTGCGAACGGGGACTCCCGACCCATTGCCGACTCAGCGCCCGCTCTAAACCGGTCATACAAACTTGGACTAGCGGTCATTAGAAAACCGGGTATTGCCACCTCGGAAAAAAAAAGGGGCGGCGGTTGATATTTGAGGAAGGGAAAAGCAAGTTTTGTATGACTTGTAGGCTTGTAAGAGTTAGCTGCGTGGCATCTTCTCGAAATCACTTAGGGCGGTGGCGCGGAAGACGGGCAGGATTTCACAGTGTTCGGCCAAGGTGATCAGAGAGGCGTGGGCGGTGGGTGACAGCACTTCATCCATCCGATCCTGCATGTACCAGACCAGCGTGGTGATCATGACATCGGCATGGGTGAGCGTTGCCCCGCAGGCATAGGGTGTGGCAAGGCGGCGGGTCAGTTCGTCGAGGCCAGCGCGGGCCTGGCCAAGGCAGCGGTCAAGCCAGTCGGTGCTTCGATGTTCGGGGGAATGGAAGTGCCTCTCGTAAACCACAGCCGCGACCTTTTCGAGGGTGCCTTGAGCCAGTGCCGTCATCTGGAGGACGAGCCGGCGCGCAGGGCCGGAGGCGGGGATCAGCGCCGCGTCGTCCGCCTGTTCGTCGAGATGATCAAGGATGGCGGCGCTGTCGATCAGCACCTCCCCATCGTCGAGGACGAGGGCCGGGATACGAGTCAGGGGGCTGATCTTCCCGACCGCCGCCGCATCGCCAAAGATCGAGCGGGTGTCGCGGGTGAAGGGTATGCCGTAGTGATGCAGCGCGATTGCGACGCGGCGGGTGACGGGGCTGTCATATTGGCCGACGAGGATCATGGGGCGGGTCCCTGAGTATAGGAATTTCAAACACTATCTTTCAAGAATTCTGAACGTATCTGGCGACACACTAGCGGTCAAACGTGCGGCCATTTGCTGAAAACGCGCTGTTTTCTCAAATCGCCCGACATAAGGCGTCTGTTTGCCACCTCATCCACGCGCTTGCGCGAGCGCTGGCCGGACGCGAACGCCCGCTTCGGAGCAATTTTGGCAGCGTGTTTGCATTTCCGCTTTTGGCCGATAGTGTGATTTCGGCGTTATCCCCGGAAGCAGAGCTTCGGTAGAAATGGTTCGCTCTCCGGGTGGCGGCTTCCTGACGCAGCGGCGAACTGGCGCTCTCGGCCAAGAGCGGTCCCTAGTAGTCCGCCTAAAAGCGGACCTTCGAAGGCGCGACCACCTCCAGCTGCTAGGTAGTGCTCAGGTGGCGTTTCGCTGGGCAGGTTTGAGTGCCATGGCGCCATCGCCAAGGAGGTACAGAGCGATCAGACCGACCATCCAGAAGGCCGGAAATTCCCAGCCGCCACCCTTGTTTGTGAACAGCCACCCGTTGGCGCCATGCGCGAACACGATTGTGCCGAGCATCTCCAGGGCTAAAGGCAACGCGACCAACGGAGCGTAGACGCCAAGGATCAGGGCAAGACCACCGAAGAATTCGAGCGCGACGACGGCATAAGCAAGAATCGCTGGCAAGCCGAGAGATCCAAAATAGCCGACGAAGCCGGGAATGGTGAACACGAACACCTTGAGGCCGACGTGCGCCAAAAACATGATGCCCAAGCTTACACGCAGGAGTAGTGCCGCATAGGGGGCCGTAGACGCTTTGATCATGTTGATCTCCAATTCCGAAATTGTTGGTTGATTGGTACCGCCGACTTGGCGCAGCGGGTCTCGCTTCTGCAAAGTCCGCAGCATCATCGCACAGGAACGATCGACGACCTCGAGTCGGTCATTGCTGATTGATTTAGGTCGCAGGAGTGCCGTTCCCTCACTTGACGCCCTCTTGATTGATGGGATGGACTCCCCCTTGCTTTTTTTGCGCCACATTGGCGTCCTGGTGTTCATTGGCGTGGAGTCAACCGCCCCAACATGCGCTTGGTTCCCATCAAGCAACTTGCGCCACAGCTTTGCCACCCAGCTTTTGCAGGCGGGCAGCGACATCCGCACGGTGCAAGAACTGCCAGTCCGCTGGATGCCATGTCCCTGGCGCGTTGAGGCACCGCTTTGGGAAATGTGCGGGATTGTCTGCTTGGGGTCGGCAGCACCTGTTGACCTCGTTGAATAGCGGTCGTTCAAGCGGGTGAACGGACTGGCCGACACGCGTTTCCAGTGCCAGCGACCCCTGTGCCTTGAAAGCCGCCGGTGCCTCCGTGGTTGGCCAGATCTCGAACTGTCAGGTAGATGGCAGGTAGCTGCCGCACGACGGCTCCGATCGATTGGCCGGTGCCGCTGCGAAACGGAAGTTCACGGCATCATTTCAAAAGTCGGCAGGGGGCCCACCAGACGGTGACAGGAATCCAGCAACTTCGCCCCCGGTATCTTGCCGTCATTCGGCGATACGAGTTTGACCGTCACGTGTCGGCCGGATCGCATCCAACCCACGCGACCCGCGGGCACCGCTGACCGTCAGAACGGAACGCCGTCCAGCGTGCCCATTTTCCCGCTCGCATAGTCGCGTCTGGCCTGGGCCAGACGTTCCGGCGTGTCCATCACGAAGGGACCGGAGAACAGGATCGGGCCTTCGACCGGCGCGCCGCCGAGCAGGGCGACATCAAGCGGCTGCTGCGCGGTCGCGGCGATGCGCACGCTGGCGTCACCCGATGTCAGCAGCGCCAGGCTGCCGGACCCGACGGGCGGTTCCGCGCCGCGTTCGAGGAAGCCATCGAGCACGTAGAGGCCGAGCTCGGCGGTGGCATCGACCGTCAGCGTGATGCTGGCGCCGGGCGCGAGCCGCAGCACCGCCCAGGTGGTGGGCGAGGCCAGCTTCATGGGGCCTTCGACGCCGTCGACCCGGCCCGCCAGCACGCGCACCTGCGCGCCGTCGCGCGCAATTTCCGGAATCGCGGCAGCGCGGAACGAGGCATAGGCCGGCTCCACCAGCTTTTGCGCCGGGGGCAGCGCGGTCCAGAGCTGCAGGCCGTGCCGCCCGCCCTGCGGCTGCTCGGCGTGGATCGTGCCGCGGCCGGCGCGGATGTGCTGCGCATCGCCCGGTCCGAGCCGGTCGGTGCGCCCCATGCTGTCGCGATGCTCGACGCTGCCCTCCAGCAGGTAGCTCAGCACCTCGATGCCCGCGTGCGGGTGCGGCCGGTCGCCGATGCCGCGCCGGCTCTGGTGGCGGTAGTGATCGATGAAGACGAACGGCCCCAAGTGGTCGCGCCCACTCGTCGGCAAGGCGCGCCACAGCAGCATGTCGCCGTCGTCGATCACGCGCTGGCCCGGCAGCACGTTGGTGATGGTGCGTGTCATGGTGCGGGTCCTTCACTGGTGAATGGATGGCTAATGGGTGATGGCGCGAATGCCGCTGCCGATGACCGGGGCCGACGCGCGCCCGGCCGACAGGCCGATCAGGTCCGCCGTGATGACCACCTGCGGGTCGGCCTGCATGTTCCACATGCGTGAAGGCGCCTGGATCGCGTACACGCCGAAGCCCTGCGGACGGTCGCCCTGGGAGCGCGTGTCGGCGGCGGCGACATCCAGCCCCGCGACCTCCACATGCCCGCTGCGCACCTTGTCGCGCGCCAAAATCTGCACCTGGCCGACCGTCATCAGGTCGGCCAGATGGCCCTGGACCACGATGGTGTGCGGCTCGGCCTTTCGAGCGGCGGCGAGCAACCCATCGACGCTGGAAACCAGGGATTGACGCAACGCCATGGCAGACTCCTTGGATGGTGATTTGATAAAGACAGCGAAGAGTACGCCACAAATGTGTCGGATCAGGAGCCCCGCCGCAAGTTCCGGCGCGGCCGATCCGGCAAGCAGGGATCAGGAATGGAATCGGTTGAAATGGTGTTGTTCATGTTGCTGGCGGTGGTCGCCAGCGGCTATCTGGTGCGCGTCGCGCCGTTCTCGCTGCCGCTGCCGCTGGTGCAGATCGCGCTCGGCGCGCTGATCGCGGGTGGCTTCAACCACGGCGTGACGCTGGATCCGGAAATCTTTTTCTTGCTGTTCCTGCCGCCGCTGCTGTTTCTGGACGGCTGGCGCATCCCGAAGGATGGCCTGTTTCGCGACCGCACGGCGATCCTGGCGCTGGCGCTGGGGCTGGTGGTGTTCACCGTGGTCGGGGCCGGCTTCCTGATCCACTGGATGATCCCGGCCATGCCGGCGGCGGTGGCCTTCGCGCTGGCCGCCATCGTGTCGCCGACCGATCCGGTGGCCGTGTCGTCGATCACCGCGCGTGTGCCGATCCCGAAACGGCTGCTGCATATCCTGGAGGGCGAATCGCTGCTCAACGACGCGACGGGACTGGTCTGCTTTCGCTTCGCGGTGGCGGCGGCCGTGACCGGCAGCTTCTCGCTGGCCTCGGCCTCGCTCACGTTCCTGTGGCTGGCGCTGGCGGGCCTGGGGCTGGGCGTCGGCGTGACGCTGGTGGTGAGTTCCGCGCAGCGCTGGCTGTCGCAGCATGTCGGCGAGGAAAGCGGCTCGCCCATCCTGATCAGCCTGCTGATCCCGTTCGGCGCCTACCTGCTGGCTGAACAGTTGCGGGCCTCAGGCATCCTGGCCGCGGTGGCGGCGGGCGTCACCATGAGCTACGTCGAACTGACCGGCCGCGCGCTGGCGACCACGCGGGTGCAACGCGCAGCGGTCTGGAACACGGTGCAGCTTGCGTTGAACGGCACCATGTTCGTGCTGCTGGGCGAGCAACTGCCCGACATGCTGCGCGGTGCGGTGGCATCGGTGAGGCAAAGCGGCCATCTGAATCCCTGGTGGCTGGCGGCCTATGCGCTGGCCATCACGCTGGGGCTGGCGCTGCTGCGTTTTATCTGGGTCTGGGTGTCGCTGCGCCGGGCCCTGTTCAAGGCGCGCCGGCGCGGCACGCCGGGAACCCGGCCGCACTGGCGGTTGCTGCTGGCGACCTCGCTGGCCGGGGTGCGCGGCGCCATTACCCTGGCCGGCGTGATGACCCTGCCGCTGCTGATGCCGGATGGCACGCCGTTCCCGGCGCGCGACCTGGCCGTGTTTCTGGCCACGGCGGTGATCCTGCTATCGCTGCTGATGGCCAGCGTGGGACTGCCGCGGCTGCTCAAGGGGCTGGTGCTGCCGGAAGAGCCCACCGCCAGCCGGGAAGAAGACCTGGCCCGCCACGATGCCGCCATCGCGGCCATCGCCGCGATCGAGAAGGTGCAGCGTGCCGAGCTGCGCGAGACCTTTGACGCCGACCTGCACACCCAGGCCGCCGCGCGCGTGATCGCGCTGTACCAGCGCCGGCTCGATGGCGGTGCCACCGGCGAGAGTGCCGGACAACTGCGCAAAGCCGAGCAGATCGAGCGCACGCTGCGTGTGGCGGCCCTGCAGGCGGAGCGCGAGGTCGTCTTCAACCTGGCACGACATCGCCGGATCTCCGACGAGACGTCGCGCCGGCTGGTGCGCGAGATCGACCTGATGGAGGCGCGCTACCGCTAGTACAGCGAAGGGCCGCGCTGGATGAGCAAATTCAGCCGGGCAGCACCGGACCATCCACCAGCGTGGACAGCGGCAGCGCCGCGACTTCCTGTAATAACAGTGCGAGCTGCTGCCCTGCCGCGTCGACCACGGCGCGTCCTTTGTCGGCCGTGGCCGCCGCCGCGTTGCCGACCGCGCCCGCGGCGTTGTAGTCCTGCATGGCCCAGCCGAGCTTGGCGCTGCGGCCGTTGCCCAGGATCGGACATTGCACCGCCCGCACCTGCGAGGTCGACTTGAAGTCGCGCGCCTGCGCCATGTCCACGAACTGCGGTCGCAGCGCCAGCATCATCGAGGTCTCGATCTCGCCCGCATGGACGCCGAAGCGGTGCTCGTCGGCGCTGAACAGGCCATCCACCGCCTCGCCCAGCGGCAGGCTGTACCAGCTGGCGCTATAGACGAGCATGCCGGCGCGCACGCGCAGCTCGCGCGCCACGATGTCCATCAGGCTGACCTGGCCGCCGTGCGCATTGAACAGCACCAGTTTTTTGACGCCCGCGCGCGCCACGCATTCGCCAAGCTCGATCCAGCTTGCCACCGCGGTGGCGCTCGAGAGCGTCAGCGTGCCGGCAAAGGCCTGGTGCTCGGGGCTGTAGCCCACCGCCTGGGTCGGCAGGAACAGCACGGGCAGCTCTGCGGGCAGATGGGGCAGCGCGGCCGCGATCACGCCATCGACCAACGTCTGGTCCACGCTCAGCGGCAGGTGCGGCCCATGCTGCTCGGTCGCGGCCACCGGCAGCACGGCTACGGTGCTGGTGGCGTCAAGCCGCGCGAAGTCGCGCGTGTTCAGGTCGGCCCAGAAGCGGAATTTGAGTGTCATGTTTATATTTTATTATCCGAATCCGTGAACCCAAGAGTGAAGTGGCTCACCTCACGGGCACGGTCGCCTTCGGCGCCTACCTCTTTTGGCCTGGACCGCCTCGTTACTTCGCCGATATGCGCGCAGCGTCGTTGTCGGCGTTGAAAACGATGCGTGAGGGCCAGGGCTTCCAGACCGTGCCTAGCGCGTCGTTGTTCGGGTCACCGGTGCGCGCGAAGGCGCCGATGGTTTTCATCATCGCCCTGGAGAGGGCCAGGCGACCCGATCGGTTGGCCTTCGTGAACATGATGTTCGAATACAGCGAAGGCCCGAAGTTGCCGAACACGAAGGGCAGATCGAAGGTGTGCGCGGCGCCGTAAATCGTGTCGAAGGGCTTGGGCAGCCGGTCCCAGTCGAACTCGTAGAACCAGACGTCGGGCTGCCGCGACCGCAACGCATTCAGCGCGTCGTCGCGGATTGCCTCGAACCAGATCCGGCCGAGCTCGGCCGTGCGAGCGTTGAAACCGGTGCCCGGCTTGTCGGCCGGCAGGTAGGCCGGCGGGATCCACTGCCCGATGGTGGTCGCCGGTGGTGCCTCGGGGTCGTAGTGCGAGACAAGGGCGAACACGGCCGCATCGTCAAGCAGGCGGCCGCTAACGCCGCCAAGGTTGGGGCGGATGGCGAGCAGTTGCGGGAACAGTCTTGTCTCGTCGCGCGTGTTGCCCGCGAGGACGGGTACCTTGACGTAGTGCCCTGCGCGGATGGCGGCGATCGGATCTGGAGCGACGACCCATCCATCCGGGATCGGGTTCGACGTCGCCATGCCCCGCGGCGCGAGCCGCGTGTGGACGGTGGTAAGGAGCGCGTCGGCGGAGCGCCCGCGCAGGTACGCTGCCATCGCCTTCGCGCCGTGCGTCTCGACGAGCCCACGCCCAGCGGCCTCGTCGGCCGCCTGGCCGTCCGCGACAAGCGACTGCAGCAGCAAGGTGTTGCCGCGCGTCGCCCAGACCGACGCCGGCAGGACACCCGGGATTGAGCCCTTGGGCAGCGTGGCCGCGGTCGAGATGCCGCCGCTCAACACGACCACACGCTGAAAGAGCGGCGACGCCCGCGCGGCGAGCATCGGCGAGGCGAGCAGGGCGTAAACGTTCACGGCACCGGCCGACTGTCCCATCAGCGTGACGCGGCCTGGGTCGCCGCCGAAGCTGGCGATGTTGCGCTGGACGAATTCAAGGCCTTTGACAATGTCGAGCAGCGCAAAGTCGCCGGAATCGTTCTCGGCGTTGCCGGTCTTGAGTTGCGCCATGTTCAGGAAGCCAAAGATCCCAACCCGGTAAGCGACCGAGACGACCACCGCGTTCTGGCTTTTCGCGAGTGCACTGCCGTCGTAGACGGGGTCGGCGGTGTAGCCGGTGATGTTGCTGCCGCCATAGATCCAGACGATGACCGGGCGCGGTGTGGCCGAGGGCGTGGATGGCGCCCAGATGTTGAGATAGAGGCAGTCCTCGGAGCCGACCGTCTTCCCGAGCCTGCTGCCGATCGTCGCGTCGTAGCCGTTGCTTGCGCCGGGGCTGTACAGGCGCCCGGTCTGCGCGCAGGCCGGGGCGAACGCAGTAGCCGGCCGGGCCGTGGTCCAGCGCTCGGGATCCACCGGCGCCTTCCAGCGCAGATCGCCCACCGGCGGCCGCGCGAACGGCACGCCCTTCCAGCTGTACGTGCCTTCGGAAGCCGAGGCGTCGGCGCCGACGACCGGGCCAAACGACGTGTCGCGTTGCAGGGCATGTGGCGTGCTGGCAATGTGGACGCAGCCATGCAGGAGTGCGAGCGCGGCGAGCGCGCTCGCCAGGAAGATGCGCGTCATGGGAGTGCCCCTTAGTCGGCGACGACGATATTCGCGGCCTTGATGATCTGCGCCCATTTGCGCGTTTCACCGTCGATGAACGCCCCGAACTCGGCGGGCGTGCCGCCGCGCAGCTGCAGGCCGACGGCATTGACCTTCTTGCGGATCTCGGCGTCGGCGAGTGCGGCGTTGGTCTCGGTGTTGAGCCGCGCGATGATAGGGGCGGGTGTGCCGGTGGGCGCCATCAGCCCATACCAGCCATAACCCACGATGGTCGGATGGCCTTGCTCGCGAAATGTCGGCGCCTGTGGATACACGGACGTCCGCTCCTCGGTGGCGACCGCGAGCACGCGCAGCTTGTTCGCCTGGATGTGCGGCAGCGCCGCAGAGATCGCCGTGAGGGTCGCGTCGATGCGACCTGCCAGAAGCTCAAGGTAGGCTGGCGCGTCACCGCGGAACTGGATCGTAATGCCCTTGACGCCGGTCGCGCGCAAGAACAACTCGGCCGTGAGGTGGGGCGCGGAGCCTACACCCGGCGAGCCGAACGTCAGACCCTTCGGCTTGCTTTTGCCGTACTGGATGAATTCGGCCAGCGTCTTGTAGGGTGCATCGGCGTTGACAATGAGAAACAGCGGCGCGATGGCCGTGCTCACGATCGGCGCGAAGTCCTTGTGCACGTCGTACGGCAGCTTCTTGTAGAGCGCCTCGCCGATCGCGACTGGCGCAGCCGCATGCAGGATCGTGTATCCGTCGGGTGCCGCGTGCGCCACATATTCGTTGGCGATCCTCGTTCCGGCGCCCGCCTTGTTCTCGACGATGATGCTTTGCCCGAGCTTGTCCGACAAATATTGGCCGAGCAGGCGCGTCAGGATGTCGCTTGCGCCACCGGCAGCGTAGGGCGATATGAGATGGATCGGGCGCGCCGGCCACGCCTGAGCGAAGGCCGGCAGGTTGAAGGAAGCGGCGAGCGCGGTAGCGGTGGTGCCCAGAAGGCGCCGGCGGTTGATGGTCATGGTTGTCTCCTTTTGATATTTTCCGGTCAATTACAGGCGCCGCAGCGGTGGATAGGCGTAGCGGTACTCGAGGTGGTCGGCGTGCGGCTGGTACAGACGCAGCACGACGTAGAAGAGCTCGCCGGGTGGCGCGGGAAGCCAGTTGACCCCGGGGCCGGGGTCGGCAGCCTGGATGCGAATCGCCAGGCTTCCATCGGCGTCATGGCTGAGGCCCGGTGTGCGGTCGCCGATTGAATACCGGCCGAGGGCATTGGCCACGAGCAGGCAGTCACTGCGGCGGTACAGCGTGAGCGACCAGAAGGCGCCGACCTTCGGGCCTGCGCCCGGTGGGAAGCGCAGCTCGTAAGCGTGGGTGCCGTCGAGCGGCTTGCCGTCGGCATCGATTTCGGCGGTGGGGTACATCGCCTCCTCGACGCCGAGAGCGCCGATGAAGTTGCGCGCCACCCGTGCCCGGGTCAAGTAGTCCTGGCCCCAACTGGTGCGCACGGTGACTGGGATCGCCCAGCCGCCGCCAAGCTCGTGCGGCTGTGCGTGCCGGCGCAACTCGTCGAAAACACGGGGCAACAGAGCCGCGAGCGCCTCGGGCGCCACGGGCCAGTCCGGCCGCTCGCCGGCTGGTGGGGGATTGCGCGAAAGCGCCTCGTCAACGAGGGCCTGGTACAGCGTCGCCGACGGCACCTCCACGGGTTGGCCGTCGAGTCGTGTGTCGATGTGCATCGCTGCGTCGCATCCGTCGAGGCGCGAGATCCGCAGTTGATTCTGCAGCACCCGCACGCGCGCTATATCGGCTTCGTCGCTGTCGACCAGGATGCGCCCGATGATCCAGACGTCGGCGCCGGGCGCCGCGATCACGTGGGTGACGTCGTCCGGTAAAGTGCCGCACCAACCCGGGCCGTGAACCAGCGTGCGCTGGCGGTGGTTGCCCGTGGTCCTGCGGCCTACGTAAGCAAACGGGTTGGTCCAGGCATCAAGCAGCCCGAGCGTCCAGTACCGCTCGCCCATGTCGGGCGAATCGACCAGTACCGGCCCTTCCGACAAGTCCAGCCATGCATTGCTGAAAACGGTGTCGTTGTTCGGGCTCACGACCTCGCGATCGTTCGGTCCGAGCCGCCGATGCGTGTGCGTGAACTGGTTGACCCAGCGCAGAGGCGACGCACGGTCGTCGGAGGCGAAGCCGAGCACGGCGTGCCGGCGCGCCGTTGTCACCGCGCGCATACGCATCATCTCGAAGAGCGGCAACGTCTGAATGACCGCGCCGCGGATGGTCGCGTCGATCGGTGCGCCGTGAAGGATTGATTCGTCGTTCATGTTTTCAGGCCACGACGCCTGCGTGCCGCAGTTCCGCGATTTCGGTGTCGTTGTAGCCAGCCTCGGCGAGCACGGCGTCGGTGTCCGCGCCGCACGCGGGGGCGGCCGGCGGAGTGGCATGCGGCGCATTGCCGAGGCGATAGGGCAGGCCCAGGGCGCGGTAGCGTGTGCCGTCGGCGGCCTTGGCCTCGACGAGGATGCCGCTCCCCTCGATGTCGGGGCTCGCCAGCACCTGGCCGTACGTGCGGACCGCGCCCGCGACGATCTGGTGGCGACCAAGCAGCGTCACGCATTCGTCGCTGGTCATGTCCGAGAAGCACTCGCGCAGCACCGCGCGCAGCGCGACGCGGTGCTCGACCCGGCGTGCGTTCGTGCAAAAGCGCGGATCGGTGACGAACTCCTCGCGGCCCATCACGCGGCACAAGCGTGCCCAATGCTCGTCGGCATAAGCCGAGAGCACGATGTGCCCATCGTGCGTCGAGATAACCTCGGCTGCCGGTGCGTTGTTCGGCTGGCCGTCGCCGATGCGAGTCGGCTCCGGCGCGCCGCCCAGGTAGTCGCACCAGGTGGTGGCCTGCAAATGCATCGCGACTTCAAGCAGCGAGGTCTCGAGCGTCTCGCCGACGCCGCTCTTCTCGCGGCCGTACAGAGCCGCGAGTACCGCTTGCGCGCCGAGATGTGCCGCCGCGGCGTCGATGATCGGCACGCCGACCTTCTGCGGCGGCCGGTCGGGCTCCCCGGTGACCGACATCAGGCCGCTCTCCGCTTGCGCCGCGATGTCGTAGCCCGGGCGCTCGCGCGAGGGCCCGCGACTGCCGAAGCCGGAGATCGAGAGGTAGATCACCCGCGGGAATCGCTCGCGCACGGCGCGCGGGCCGATGCCGAGCTTGTCGACAACGCCAGGGCGCAGGTTCTGGATCACAACGTCGCTGCGTGCGATCAGGCGCAATGCTGCCTCGCGGCCTGCGTCGCTCTTGAGGTCGAGCGCGATCGACCGTTTGCCCCGGTTGTAGGCACGAATCATGGACTCACCGTATCGGCCGATGTGCCGGGCCTGGTCACCCGCGAGTGGCTCCACCTTGATCACGCTTGCGCCGAGCTCGGCGAGTGCCATGGCGGCGCCGGGGCCAGCGATGTACTGGCCGAGGTCCACCACGCGCACCCCACTCAGGGGCGCGGCGGGTTCGGGCGAATCGACTGTCCGTTCGGTATTCATCGACGCTGATAATAGGCTCCACCGCCATTCGTGAAAACTCAATAATCCTGATCTCATGATTACTAATAGTGATTACTTCAGCCAGGGCTGGCCTCGATCGTTCGCGGTTGAGGGCGCGAGGGAATACGCATGACCGGCGGCGTTGACTACCTGGTGCGCAGGCTGCGGCTAAGGCACCTAGAGTTGCTCGTCGCGCTGGCCGAGACGGGCAGCACGCGCGGGGCTGCCGACCGTCTGCACTTGAGCCAACCCGCGATCAGCAAGATGCTTAACGAGATTGAGGGCGGATTTGGAGCACGCCTTTTCGATCGCAGCCATCAGGGAGTGCAGGCCAATGCGTTCGGGGCGGCGGCCGTCTACCGGGCTCGCGTGATCCTGAGCGAACTTGCGCGGGCTCAGGACGAGATTGACGCGCTGCGCGCCGGGGCGTCTGCGGTGCTGCGCGTGGGAGCGCCCTCGGTGACTGTCACCGTGCCGGCAGCAGTCGTACTGCTGCGCGCGCGCATGCCCGCCGCCTCGGTGCAGATACGCGAAGGGCGGGTGAGCGAGCTGATCCAGCGCTTGCTCGACGGCGAGCTCGACTGCGTGTTCGGCGCCGTCACCCCGCAGCTGCTGTCGAGCGACCTCCTTCCGTTACTGCAGTCGGAGTTGCTCCTCGAGGACCAGCTTTGCGTGCTGGCCGCAGCCTCCAATGTGAACGTGCGGCGGCGCGGGCTGCGCTGGGCCGACCTGCGATCGGCGCAATGGGTGGCGCCGCCGAAAGAGACTCTGGTGCGCCAGGCCTTCATGACCGCCTTCTTGAACGACGGGGTCGAGCCGCCCGAGCCAGTGATCGAGGCGATGTCGTCAGTCACCGTCGGCGCGCTGCTGCGCATGGACCCGTCGCTCCTGTGTGCGGTTCGCTTCGAGCACGCGCGCGACGAGGTGGCACGGGGCAACGTGCGCAAGGTGCCGGTGTTACCGGCGATACCGCTGCCGTCGCTGGGTCTTTTCACACGCCGGGCAGCAATTGGGCAGCCGGCGGTGGTGCAGGAATTCGCACGCGCGATCCGCAAGGCGGGGGCAAGAGCCGGTCCGAGAGCTGCGCCTCGAAGCCGCTAAACGGACTGCAGTTGCTCCGGGTTAAATAGACGGCGCGCGCTATCCATGCCTTGCAAGGGCATGCAGCGCCGCGCGCACGATGCTCTGCGCATCCACACCAAAGTGCTCGCGCAGCGCAGCCCTGGTATCGCTGCGGCCGAAACCGTCGGTGCCGAGCGTGAGGTAGCGCCGGCCTGCGGGCACGAAGGCGCGGATGCCCTCCGGCACCGCGCGCACGTAGTCGGTGGCTGCAATCATCGGGCCCTGGCTGGCCTGCAACTGCTGCGCGATGAAAGGCTGGCCCGGCGCCGGATCGCCGGCCAGCGCGCGCTGCTCGCAGGCCTGGCCGTCGCGCGCGAGTTCGCTCCAGCTGGTGACGCTGAACACCTCGGCCGCGATGCCCTGTGCGGCCAGCAGCTGCGCGGCCTTGACGACCTCGGTCAGGATCGCGCCGGAACCCAGCAGCGCCACGTTTTTAGACGTTTTAGCGCTGTAGCCATTATCAGGTATCGGCAAGTAGCTATTAAATTTATAGCAACCGCGAATCACCTCGGCCGCCACGCCAGCCGGCAGGCTGGGCTGCGCGTAGTTCTCGTTCATCAGCGTGACGTAATAGAAAACATCTTTTTGCTCGACCAGCATCTCGCGCATGCCGTGGTCGATGATCACCGCCATCTCGCCCGCAAACGCGGGGTCGTAGGCGCGGCAGTTGGGAATGGTGGCCGCGACCAGATGGCTCGTGCCGTCCTGGTGCTGCAGCCCCTCGCCGCCGAGTGTCGTGCGCCCCGAGGTCGCCCCGAGGAGAAAGCCGCGCGCACGCTGGTCGGCCGCGGCCCAGATCGCGTCGCCGACGCGCTGGAAGCCGAACATCGAGTAGTAGATGTAGAACGGCAGCATCGCCAGAGCGTGCACGCTGTAGCTGGTGGCGGCGGCCGTCCAGCTCGCGATGGCGCCGGCCTCGCTGATGCCTTCCTCGAGGATCTGGCCGTCGAGCGCCTCGCGGTAGCTCAGCACCGAGCCGATGTCTTCGGGCGCGTAGCGCTGGCCCACGCTGGAGTAGATGCCAATCTGCTTGAACAGGTTCGCCATGCCGAAGGTGCGCGCCTCGTCGGCCACGATCGGCACGATGCGCGGCCCCAGGGCCTTGTCTTTCAGCAGGCCCCCGAGCAGGCGCACGAAGGCCATGGTGGTGCTCATCTCCTTGCCGTTGGCGGCGAGCGCGAACGCCGCGTAGCTGTCGATGGCGGGCACGGGCACCACGTCGCAGGCGGTCTCGCGCTTCGGCAGGTAGCCGCCGAGCCGCTGGCGGTGCTCGTGCATGTATTGCATCTCGGGGCTGTCGGCGGCCGGCTTGTAAAAGCTCAGCGAGGTGACCTGCTCGTCGCTGAGCGGCAGGTTGAAGCGGTTGCGGAATTCGATCAGGTCGGTCTCATCGAACTTCTTTTGCGAGTGCGTGGTCATCTTGCCCTGGCCGCCGCTGCCCATGCCGTAGCCCTTCTTGGTGTGCGCCAGGATCACGGTGGGCTGGCCAGTGTGGGCCGCGGCTGCGGCATAGGCGGCATGGATTTTCACCAGGTCGTGGCCGCCGCGCTTGAGCCGGTCGATCTGCTCGTCGGTGAGGCCCTGCGCGAGCCGCGCCAGCTCCTCGTTCTGGCCGAAAAAGTTGTCGCGGTTGAAGCGCCCGTCCTTCGCGGCAAAGGTCTGCATCTGGCCGTCCACGGTGTGGGCGAAGGCGCGCGTCAGCGCGCCGGTGGTGTCGCGCGCGAACAGGCCGTCCCAGTCCGAGCCCCAGACCAGCTTGATCACGTTCCAGCCGGCGCCGGCGAAGAGCTTTTCCAGCTCGTCGATGATGCGGCCATTGCCGCGCACCGGGCCGTCGAGCCGCTGAAGGTTGCAGTTGACGACCCACACCAGGTTGTCGAGCCGCTCGCGCGCGGCCAGCGTGAGCGCGGACATGCTCTCGGGCTCGTCCATCTCGCCGTCGCCGAACACGCCCCATACGCGTCGCTTGTCGACGTGTATTCCGTTCTCTTTGCGTCCTTCGCAATTCAGGAGCTTGCGGTGCGTGAGGTAGCGCATGAAGCGCGCATGGTAGATCGAGCTGATCGGCCCGATGCCCATGGAGCCGGTCGGGAACTGCCAGAAGTCGGGCATCAGGTACGGGTGCGGGTAGCTGGTCAGGCCGCGCGCGCCCTGGCCCGTTTGGGCCGCGGGGGCGGTGAGTTCCTGGCGGAAGTGCATCAAGTCCTGCTCCGCCAGGCGCCCTTCCAGATAGGCGCGCGCGTACACGCCAGGCGAGCTGTGCGGCTGGAAGAACACCAGATCCCCGCGATGACGGTTGGCCCCCACGCTTGCCACTTCGTGTGCTGCGCTGCCCCCCGCGGGGGCGCTGCCTTGCTCGGGGCGGCCCGGCGCGGCGGCACTGTCATTGCGCGCGTGGAAGAAATGGTTGAAGCCGACCTCGAACAGGTCGGCCGCGCTGGCGTAGCTCGCAATGTGGCCGCCGAGCTCGCCATACGCCTGATTCGCGCGCACCACCATCGCCAGCGCGTTCCAGCGCATCAGCGAGCCGAGACGCTCCTCGATCGCAAGGTCGCCCGGGAATACCGGCTGCGCATCGACGGCGATGGTGTTGAAGTAGGGCGTGGACAGCTCGGGCTGCCAGCCGATGCGGCCGGCGCGCGCGAGGCGGGCCAGTTCGTCAAGCATCTGGCGCGCACGCGCCGGGCCCTGGCTGGCCGCCAGCGCGAGGAACGCCTCGCGCCATTCGGCGGTTTCCTGGGGATCGGGGTCGATGGTGAGGGACTCGTTGGGCATGGCAGAGAGCAGGTGCTGAAGTGGAAGGGGTGCGTTCACGGCAGTAAAGGCAGTGTGACAAAGATAAGGACCTTCGTGCAGGGACTTTAGGCCAGCGGCCGCGAAATGTGGCGCCCCAAGCCATTAAGCGCCATAAATCCATCCCAGCTTTGCGCTTGTGGGAGGGGCGCTAGAAGCTAGAAGACAGGGCAGAGACAGTGCGGCAGCCGCGCCGGCGCCGCAATACACCTGCGGGGGCATGAAAAAAGCCCCGCCGCTATCATTCCCGCATGACCCAAGACCTTTTTCGCCAGGACGCTTACCTGCGCGAGTGCAGCGCGAGCGTCACCGCCATTTCCGGGCAAGGCATCGTGCTGGACCGCACCGTGTTCTACCCGCTGGGCGGCGGACAGGCGGGCGACGCCGGCGTGCTGGTGCTGGCCGATGGCCGCGAACTGGCGATTGTCGATACCCGCAAAGGCAAGGATGCCGACGGCGCATTCACCAGTGATATCTGCCATTTGCCCGCACCTGGTCAAGAAGATGCGCTATCAAAACTGAAGTCAGGCGATGCGGTGACAGCTCGCATCGACTGGGCGCGCCGCCACCGGCTGATGCGTTTTCACACCACCACGCACCTGCTGTGCCATTTGGTGCCGCAACTGGTGAACGGCTGCTCGATCACGCCCGACTACGCGCGGCTGGACTTCAACATGACCGAGCCGCTGGACAAGGACGCCTTGAGCGCCGGGATCGCGCGGCTGGTGGCCGGCGCGCACCCTCTGGTGGTGGGCAGCATCACCGATGAAGAACTGGACGCCAACCCGGCGCTGGTCAAGAGCATGAGCGTGCAGCCACCGCGCGGAACGGGGCGCATCCGCACGATCCGGATCGGCGCCGCCGAGACGCTGATCGACTTCCAGCCCTGCGGCGGCACGCATGTGGCGAACACGGCCGAGATCGGCCAGGTCATAGTGACCAAAATAGAGAAGAAATCGGCAGCCACCCGCAGGGTGGTGCTGGGCTTCGCGTCGTGATTTGACCCACTCGCCCGACTGAACCAAAGGCGCCGCGCGCGCTCCTATACGGCAATGACTGCTTTTCAACGTTTCTTCCGCCTGCTGTTGGCTATTATTTTCATAGCTGGAAGCGCTTTGTCCACGGTAGCCAAGGCCCAAATTGTTTCACCAACCAAGGCCGCCGCCGTGGTCAGCACCGAACGCGTGCGCGCCGAGCTCATGGCGCAGGCGCCGGACGGTGTGGTGCCGGGCCAGTCGGTCTGGGTTGGCCTGCAACTGGCGCACCAGCCCCATTGGCACACCTACTGGAAGAACGCGGGCGACTCGGGCCTGCCGACCCAGTTGCAGTGGACGCTGCCGCCCGGTGTGACGGCCGGCGACATTGCGTGGCCGGTGCCGCAGAAAATTTCGATCGGCACGCTGGCCAACTACGGCTACGAGGGCACGGTGCTGCTGCCGGTGCCGCTCACCATCGCGCCGGACTTCAAGCCGCCGCTGTTCGCCAGCAACCTCGAGGTCAAGCTCAAGGCCTCATGGCTGGTATGCCGCACCGAATGCATTCCCGAAGACGGTGAGTTTGTGCTCAAGATTCCGCTCAAGGGCTCGACCGCGCTCAATCGGGCAGCGTTTGAGTCCGCGCTGGCGGCCCATCCCAAGCCGCTCGTGGGCGACAGCCGGGTGGAGATTGCGGGCGACACCCTCAAGGTGAGTGTGGCCGGCCTGCCTGCCGCGATACGAGGCAAGACGCTGGCGTTTTTCCCCGAGACGCCCGAGGTGATCGAGACGGCGGCGCCCTTCACACAAGCCTGGCAGGGCAATGTCTGGACCGCGCAGGTGCCGCTCTCCAGCCAGCGCAGCAACAGCCCGGCCGTGATGCCTGTGGTGCTCGAATACCGTAGCGGCGACACCGTCACGGGTTATCGGGCCGAGGCCAGGGTCCTGGGCACTTGGCCCAAGCTCGCCGCAGCAGCCACCGTTTCGCCCGCGCTGGATGCCGCGCTCAAGGCCAACGCCGGCGCCGGCGCGAACCCGACCGGGCCGGCCGGCTCGTTGAGCCTGGTGGCCGCGCTGCTGGGCGCGCTGCTCGGTGGCCTGCTGCTGAACCTGATGCCCTGCGTGTTCCCGGTGCTGGCCATCAAGGTGATCGGCTTCACCCGCCATGCGGGCGACCGGCGCGCCCACAGCATCAGCGCGCTGGCCTACACCGCGGGCGTGCTGGCCTCGTTTCTGGCGCTGGGCGCGCTGATGCTGGGCCTGCGCGCGGCCGGCGAGCAGTTGGGCTGGGGCTTTCAACTGCAGTCGCCCGCGGTCGTGGCGGCGCTGGCGGCGCTGTTCACGGTGATCGGGCTGAACCTGGCGGGGCTGTTTGAATTCGGGCGGTTCGTGCCCCACCGCGTGGTGGCGCTCGAAGCCAGAAACCCCGCGGCGAACGCGTTCCTGTCGGGCGTGCTGGTGGTGGCGATTGCCTCGCCCTGCACCGCGCCGTTCATGGGCGCATCGCTCGGCCTGGCCGTCGGACTGCCCCCCGCGCAGGCGTTGGCGGTGTTCGGCGCCATCGGCTTCGGGATGGCCTTGCCCTATCTGGCAGCCGGCCTGGTGCCGGCGGTGGCACGCCTGCTGCCGCGCCCCGGCGCCTGGATGGCGACTTTCCGCCACCTGATGGCGTTCCCCATGTTTGCCACGGTGGCCTGGCTGGTCTGGGTGCTGGGCCAGCAAAGCGGCATCGACGGCGCCGGCGCGCTGCTGGCGCTGCTGGTGGCGCTCAGCGCGGTGCTCTGGGCCTTCACGCTGGCGGGGCGTTCGCGCATCGTGATTGCTACGCTTTCGATAGCTGGTTTCGCTTTACTGGCGGCGGCTATCGGCCCAAATATCACAAAACCTTTGGAAAGCGCACCGACCGTGGCGGCAGGCGCGCGCTGGCAGCCGTGGGAGCCGGGCCGGGTCGACCAGATCGTGGCTCGCGGCCAGCCGGTGTTCGTCGATTTCACCGCCGCCTGGTGCGTGACCTGTCAGTACAACAGGAAAACCACGCTGACCAACGCCGCCGTGCTGGCCGACCTGGCGGCCAAGAACGTGGTGCTGCTGCGCGCCGACTGGACCCGGCGCGACCCGGCTATCAGCGCCGCCATCGGCCAGCTGGGTCGCAGCGGCGTGCCGGTTTATGTGATGTACAAACCTGGCAGCGCCCCGCAGGTGCTGCCGGAAGTGCTGAGCGTGGACGAAGTGCGCGCCGCCATCGCCCGGCTCTGAAAACTTAGCTGCCCTTGCGGGTCTGGAACGCCGGCACGAACATGTCCGACCATTTCGCGGGCCGCGTCTTGATGGTCTTGGCCTTGTCCATGAAGGTCACGTAGTTCATCAGGCCATCGGGCGTGGTGCTGAACTGGGTGTCCTTGTCGGCCAGGATCTGCTCCACCTCGGGCTGGGTCATCTTGATCTTGGAGATGCGCAGAAAGGTCTCGGCCGCGCCCTTGCGATTCGCGGCAATATAGGCGTTGGCCTCCTCCTGCGCCGCCATGAAGGCCGCCGTCAGCTTGGGGTTGGCCTCGGTGAACTGCCTGGGCGCGAACACCACGTCGAGCGTGATGTTGCCAAGCAGGTCCGACGAGTTCAGCACGCGCGTGATCTTCGGGTCCTTGGCTTCCTGGTACGAGAACGGCGGCGAGGTGAAGTGCGCCGTGATCTCGGTCTTGCCGCCCAGCAGCGCGCCGACCGCGTCGGGGTGGCTCAGGCTCACCGTGAGCGGATCGAGCTTGGCATAGTTCTCGATGCCAAAGGTCTTGGCCGCCGCCATCTGCAGCACCACGGCCGACAGCGAGGTCTTGATGCCAGGAATGGCGATCTTGTCCTTGGCCGTGAAATCCTTCAGCGACTTGACGTTGGGGTTGTTGGTGTTGAGCCAGAGCGACGAGGTGCTCAGTGCCCCCAGGCCGATGACTTCCGAGCGCGGGATGCCCTGCGCCTTGGACCACAGCGTGATGAAGCCGGGCGCGCCGGTGCCGGCGATGTCGAGGTTGCCGGCCAGCATGGCGTCATTGATGACGTTGCCGCCGTCGAGCGTGAGCCAGGTGGTCTTGACGTCGCCCAGGCCCATTTTCTTGGCCTGCTTCTCGATCAGTTGCTGGTCGCGCATGACCATCAGCGGCAGGTACAGAATGCCGTAGCCGTGCGAGATGCGGATGGCGGATACTTCCGCATGGGCGCTGCCCGCGAAGGTGGACAAGGCCAGCGCACCGGCGGCGACCGCGGTGGTAAATACACGTCGTTTCATTCTCAAGTCTCCTGTTTTACGTTGTCGAAAAGGTGGTGGGTGGCGCGGCGCTCAGTGCTGCATGCCCCAGCGGTGAATGGTGCGTTTTTCAATCGTGGCAAAAACAAAATTCTCGACCACCAGGCCAATGATGATCACGAAGAACAGGCCCGCGAAAACGTTGGCGGTCTCCAGTTGATTGCGGTTTTCAAAGATGTACCAGCCCAGGCCGCCCTTGCCCGAAGACACGCCGAACACCAGCTCGGCTGCGATCAGCGTGCGCCAGGCAAAGGCCCAGCCCACCTTCAACCCCGTCAGGATGCTCGGGAAGGCCGCGGGGATCAGGATGGAGCCGACCAGCGAGAAACCCCTGAGGCCATAGTTCTGGCCGACCATGCGCAAGGTGCTGGACACCGAGCGAAAGCCGCCGTGCGTGTTCAGCGCCACGGCCCACAGCACCGAGTGCACCAGCACGAAGATGATGCTGCCCGTGCCCAGGCCGAACCAGATCAGCGCCAGCGGCAGCAGCGCAATGGCAGGCAGCGGGTTGAACATCGAGGTCAGGGTCTCCAGCAGGTCGGTGCCCATGCGCGAACTGATCGCCACCGTGGTCAGCAGCGCGGCCAGCGCAATGCCCAGGCCGTAGCCGATCAACAGGGTTTGCAGCGACACGGCGGCGCGCTCCAGCAGCACGCCGCTGGCGATGCCTTCGCCAAAGGCGCGCACGGTCTCGGAAAAGCTCGGAAACAGCAGCGGGTTATTGAGCCAGCGGCCGTAGATTTCCCAGATGACGGCGAGCACGGCCAGGATGACGGCCTTGCGCAGCCAGCCCAGGCGGTACAGCGATTCGAACACCGTCAGGGGGCGCAAAACTTCCGTCGTCTCAGGACGCTGGGTGTCGAGCACGAACTCGGGACGAACGAAGGGCTCGATGGAAGTTGTCGCAGTGGTAGATGTGGTCATGTCAAGCCTCAGTGCGCGAACAGCATGTCGTTGATGCGGGTTTCCAGTTGGGCCTGGCTCGCCGTGCCCATCTCGCCGGCGGGCACGCTGTTGAGCTCGGCCTTGACCTGGCCCGGATGCGGCGACAGCAGGAGGATGCGGTTGCCGATGCGGATCGCTTCTTCGATGGAGTGCGTGACGAACAGCACGGTGAAACGCGTGTCGTCCCACAAGCGCAAGAGCTCGTCCTGCATCTTGCGGCGCGTCAGCGCGTCGAGCGCGGCAAAGGGCTCGTCCATCAGCAGCACGTCGGGCTCCATGGCCATGCCGCGCGCGATCGAGACGCGCTGCTTCATGCCGCCCGAGAGCGTGTGCGGGTAGCTGTCGATGAATCCGGCCAGCCCGACTTTTTCGATGTAGTAGGCGGCGCGCTCGGCGGCTTCCTGGCCCTTCAGGCGCCCGCTGGCGTGCAGCGCGAACTCGACGTTCTGGCGCACCGTCTTCCAGGGCAGCAACTGGTCGAACTCCTGGAACACCATCATGCGGTCCGGCCCCGGCTGCGTGACGGTCTGGCCCTTGAGGCGAATGGACCCATGCACGGGCGCCATGTAGCCGCCGATGGCTTTCAGCAGCGTGGACTTCCCGCAGCCCGAGGGGCCGAGCAGAATGTAGCGGTCCGACGGATAGACCTTGAAGCTGACCTGCCTGGTCGCCGTGACCAGATGCTCGCTGGTCTTGTACTGTAGGGTGACGTTGTCGATTTCCAGCAGTGGCGCGGGCGTGCTCGAAGCGGCGCCTGCGTCCGGGCCGGCGCGATCATCGTGACTCATGCTTGTCTCCTAAAATTTCGCTCTTGTGTCTGTGCGGCAATGCTAGTCTGCGAACCTGTAATGAACCTGAACCCCCAAAGGCCTCCTCCATGCGCGTGCTGTTGGTCGAAGACTCGGTAGACGTGGCGCACGCCATCAGCGCGCACCTGGTGCGGCTCGGTCACACGGTGGACTGGGAGGCCGACGGTGCCAAGGCCGCCGCGATGGTGGTGGCGGACCACTACGACCTCATCGTCCTGGACGTCATGCTGCCGGGGCTGGACGGCTACGCGCTGCTAGAGCGCGTGCGCAATGTGCCGCTGCGCACCCAGGTGCTGATGCTCACGGCCTGCGCCGAAATCGAGGAGCGCGTGAAGGCGCTGGACCTGGGCGCCGACGACTACCTGATCAAGCCGTTTGACTTTCGCGAACTGGAGGCGCGCATCCGCGTGCTGCTGCGCCGCGTCGGCGGCGATTCGACCAACCTGCTGAGCTGCGCCAACCTGACGCTGGACCGCAAGAGCCGCACGGTACGCATCGACGGCGTGCCGCTCGAGCTCACGCGCCGCGAGGTGACGCTGCTGGAGATCATCATCTCGCGTCCGGGGCGCATTTACGGCAAGGACGAGCTGCTCGACAAGCTGTTCACGCTGGACGACAACCCGAATGCCAACACGGTGGAGCAGTACATCGCGCGCCTGCGCAAGAAGCTGGCGGGGGCGCACTTCGAGATCCGCACCCTGCGCGGGCTGGGCTACCAGGTCGTGCTGCCGTGACCCTGCTGGGGCGTTCGCTCTACACCCGGCTGGCGCTGCGCGTCGGCCTGGTGCTGGCCATCAGCGGGCTGGTGCTGCTGGTGGCCATCGTGCTCTCCACCAGGCTCGCGGCGAACGACGCCTACGACCGCATCCTGACCGGTAGCGCGCTGCAGATCGCCGAGAACACCTGGTACCAGAACGGCACGGTCAATGTGGATGCGCCCATTTCGGCCTTTTCCATGCTGACCGCCAACGACCAGGTGTTCTACGTCGTGCTCGGCCCCGAGGGCCGCGTGGTCGCGGGCGACGCCGACTTCCGGCCGGCCATCCCATGGAAGAAGCTGATCCAGGGACCCGTGGTGGTTCAAGGCACGTACCTCGAATTGCCCGTGAGCATTGCCTTTGTCGGCCGGCGCATGCCGGTCGCGGGTCCCAACCCCTGGGCGGTGGTGATCCTGGCCCAGACCAACAACGCGCGCGCATCGTTCGCCAAGAATCTGGGCACCAACGCGTCTGTGGTGATCCTCGTGATGGGGCTGCTGACGCTGATCGCGGCGCTGTTCACGCTGTATCAGGCGCTGGCGCCATTGAAACAAATAGGCGCCGCCATCCAGCGCCGCGACCTGAACGATCTGTCGCCGCTCACGCAGGAAGTACCGGCCGAGATCCATGTGCTGGTGGCCTCGATCAACGAGTTCATGCGCCGCCTGGGCGTGCACCGCGCGCTGATGCGCCGTGTCATCGGTGACGCGGCGCACCAGCTGCGCACGCCTGTGGCGGCACTGCTGTCGCAAATGGAACTGCTGTCCATGCAGCATGACGACGCAGGCCGCGCGCAGCACCAGGCGCGGCTGCAGGAGCTGACGCACCACCTGGGCGAGCTAGTGAACCAGCTGATCAATCACGCCATGGTGCAGCACCGGGCCGATTCGGCTTCGCTCGAGACCGTCGATCTGGCCAGCCTCGCGCGCGAGCAAATGACCGACATGCTCTCGCACCACGCCCAGCGCCACCTCGACATCGCGCTGCACGCGCCGGAACACTCGTGCCTGATCCTGGGCGACCCGGTCAGCCTGCGCGAGGCCCTCAAGAACGTGCTCGACAACGCGCTCAAATACGGCGCGAAGACCCTGCTGCACATGACCATCCGGCGCAGCGGCAGCCGCTGGGCGCTGGAGGTCGAAGACGATGGCCCCGGCATCCCGGAGGACGACTGGGAGCGCATCCGCAAGCCGTTTTCCGCGCGCGGCGGCAACCGTCTCGGCGCCAGCCTGGGTTTGTCCATCGCCGAGGAAGTCATGCGCGCGCACCAGGGCGACATGCGCTTTGGCTGGGGCGTGGACCGGCACTTTGTCGTAACCCTGCGCTTTCGCGCCGCTTGACGCCGGCGAACCGCAGCCGCAGGCACTAAACTGGCCGCCATGACCGAATCCGAATCCATTCAAAAGATCCTCGCCAGCTGCCGCACCGTCGCCGTGGTCGGCCTGTCGCCCAAGCCGCACCGCGCCAGCCACGAGGTGGCGCAGTACATGCAGGCGCACGGCTGGCGCATCGTGCCCGTGAATCCGAACGCGCGCGAGGTGCTCGGCGAGAAAGCCTATGCCACCCTGAGCGAGGCCGCGCGCCACGAGCGCATCGAGCTGGTCAACGTGTTCCGCCACAGCGAAGAGATTCCACCCATCGCCGACGAGGCCATTGCCATCGGCGCCAAGGCCCTGTGGCTGCAGCTCGGCATCGAGAACGACGATGCCCTCGCCAAGGCCGCGGCCGCTGGCCTGCTGGTGGTGCAGAACCGGTGCCTCAAGGTGGAGCACGCGAGCGCGTAGCCCCGGGCAGTTGCGCCGGAGCGCCTCCGCACTGGGGACTGCCGACGCCAGGGCTTGCGCATGGCAAGACACACACCTGAGACAATCCCCCCATGTTTGCTCCGCTCCAAAACGACACCTTCCTCCGCGCCTGCCTGCGCCAGGCGACCGACCACACGCCCGTCTGGCTGATGCGCCAGGCCGGCCGCTACCTGCCCGAATACCGCGCCACGCGCGCTCTGGCCGGCAGCTTCATGGGAATGGCCACCAACGTGGACTACGCGACCGAGGCCACGCTGCAGCCTTTGACGCGCTACCCGCTGGACGCCGCGATCTTGTTTTCCGACATTCTGACGGTGCCCGATGCGATGGGGCTGGGCCTGTCGTTTGCACTGGGCGAAGGCCCGAAGTTCGCGCACCCGGTGCGCGACGAAGCCGCCGTGGCCGCGCTGCAGGTACCCGACCTGGACAAGCTGCGCTATGTGTTCGACGCAATGACCTCGGTCCGCAAGGCCCTGGATGGCCGCGTGCCGCTGATCGGCTTCTCGGGCAGCCCCTGGACGCTGGCCTGCTACATGGTCGAGGGCGCGGGATCCAGCGATTACCGGCTCATCAAGACCATGCTGTATGCCCGGCCTGATTTGATGCACCGGATACTGGCCGTCAATGCCGACGCGGTGGCAGCCTACCTGAACGCGCAGATCGAGGCCGGCGCGCAGGCCGTGATGATTTTCGACAGCTGGGGCGGCGTGCTGGCGGACGGTGCGTTCCAGCAATTCAGCCTGGACTACACGGCGCGGGTTCTCGCGCAGCTGAAGCGCGAGCACGACGGCCAGCGCATTCCGCGCATCGTGTTCACCAAGGGCGGCGCGCCGTGGCTGGATGAGATGGGCGGGCTCGATTGCGAGGTGCTGGGCCTGGACTGGACCGCCAGCCTGGCGCACGCACGCGCCGTGGTGGGTGGCACGGTGGGCGGCCCCGGCAAGGCCCTGCAGGGCAACCTCGACCCGAGCGTGCTGTTTGCGCAGCCGGCGCAGATCCGGGCCGAGGCGGCGAAGGTGCTGGAGAGCTTTGGCACGCCGCACACGGAGCGCCGCATCGACCCGGCGACAGGCCTGCCGGTGACAGGTCCGAGCCACATCTTCAACCTCGGGCATGGCATCAGCCAGCACACGCCGCCCGAGAGCGTGGCCGTGCTGGTGGACGCGGTGCACGCCTGTTCGCGCCAGATGCGGCGGTAAAAGAGGCGCAACGCGGCCCTGCAGGCCGCGCGGGGTCGTGCAAAGCCGGCCCCACGCCGCTCTGAACCCCCTGTTTTGACTTTTTATGTAGCACAAAACCTGGCTATGGCGGCCCGACTTATGCACAAAAAATTTGGTGCGGCGCAAAAAATAAGGGGCATCCCCAATAATGATGCTACAAAACCAATAGCGATCGTAAGTTATTGATTTGTATGGATTTGAATGAATGCCATTTTTAAGGGCAATCCAGCCGAAGCCTTTATTTTCAAGGCCTCGCAGGCTGTTGAGCCAATCTATCAACAAAGTTATCCACAGAAATCAGGGATGACGTTGAAAGTGTTTTCAAATCAACGACTTAAGCGTTGTTTCGCAAGTTCACATCAACTAATGATGACAACCAGAGGTTTCATGTGATCCATTGGCTCTCTGTCCTGGTGCAAACGCCGGCACACAGCGCGGTGGCGGGGCCGCTGACCTACCAGAGTGAGCTTCCACTCGCGGCGGGGAGCCTGGTGCGCGTGCCGTTCGGCACCCGCGAGGTTTTGGGCGTGGTCTGGGACGCCCTGGACGCGGCCAGCCTGGACCGGCCCGAGAGCGAGATCCGCGCGATCAGCGCCGTGCTGGAGGGCGTTGCACCATTGACCGTTGCCTGGCGGCAACTGGTGCACTTTGCCGCCAGCTACTACCAGCGCTCGCTCGGCGAGGTGGCGCTGGCCGCCCTGCCGCCCCAGTTGCGTGACCTGAGCGCGGCCCAACTCGCGCGCCGGCTCAAGCGGCCGGCCGGCGGCGCGGTGGACAGCACTTTGACCACTCCTGATTTAATAGCACTCAGCGAAGAACAGGTAAGGGCTATCGCCCGATTTGATGCTGAAGCTGGGCCGTTCCTGCTGTTTGGCGCGACCGGCAGCGGCAAGACCGAGGTCTACCTGCGCTGCGTGCAGGCGCTGCTGGAACGCGACGCCACGGCGCAGGCGCTGGTCATGGTGCCGGAGATCAACCTCACGCCGCAACTGGAGGCGCGTTTTCGCGCGCGCTTTGCGGGCCGCTATGGCGAGGCCGCCGTGGTCTCGCTGCACAGCGGCATGACGAACCCGCAGCGCCTGAAAAGCTGGCTGGCCGCGCACAGCGGCGTGGCGCGCATCGTGCTGGGCACGCGCATGGCGGTGCTGGCGTCGCTGCCGCGGCTGCGCCTGATCGTGGTCGACGAAGAACACGACCCGAGCTACAAGCAGCAGGAAGGCGCGCGCTACTCGGCGCGCGACCTGGCCGTGTACCGCGGCCGGCTCGAGGGCGCCAAGGTGCTGCTCGGTTCGGCCACGCCCTCGCTGGAAAGCTGGCACCATTCGCGCCCCGCGGCCGAGGGCGGGCGCTACCAGCGGCTGGAGATGCCCTCGCGCATCGGCTTGGGTAGCGTGCTGCCCAAGGTGCGCCTGGTGGACATGAGCCTGCAGCCCAAGAAGACGGTGTTCTCGCCACAGCTGCTGCAGGCCATCACCGAGCGCGTGGCGCGCGGCGAGCAGGCCATGGTGTTTTTGAACCGGCGCGGCTACGCCCCGGTGCTGGCCTGCAGCAGCTGCGACTGGAAAAGCGAATGCCCGCACTGCAGCGCCTACCGCGTGTTCCACAAGATCGACCGCACGCTGCGCTGCCACCACTGCGGCTTCACCGAACGCGTGCCGCGCGCCTGCCCGAGCTGCGGCAATGTGGACATTGCGCCGCTGGGGCGCGGCACCGAGCGGCTCGAAGAACACCTGGCCGAGATGCTGGCCGGGGTGCGGCGGCCAAATTCGGTATCGGTGCAGTGGCCCGAGGGCGCGCCGCTGCGCATTGCGCGCATCGACGCCGACACCACCCGGCTCAAGGGCGCACTTGAATCACAACTGGCGCAGGTGCATGCGGGCGAGGTCGATGTGCTGGTCGGCACACAGATGATTGCCAAGGGCCACGACTTTCGGGCCATCACGCTGGTGGCGGCGGTGAATCCGGACGGCGCGCTGTTCTCCGCCGACTTCCGCGCGCCCGAGCGGCTGTTCAGCCTGCTGATGCAGGCGGCAGGCCGGGCAGGCCGCGATGCGGCCCAGAGCGCGGCCAGCGAGATGTGGATTCAGACCCTGCACCCGCAGCACCCGATGTTTGCCGCGCTGCGGCGTCACGACTACCCGGCGTTCGCGGCCGGGCAGTTGCGCGAGCGCGAGCAGGCCGGCCTGCCGCCGTTCAGCTACGCGGCGCTGGTGCGGGCCGAGGCGCGCACGCAGGCCGTGGCGCAGGGGTTTTTGAATGCGGCCAGCGCGGCGGCGGCGGCGATGGAGCCGGCATTGGCAGGCTACGCGCAGGTCACGCTGTTCCCGGCGGTGCCGATGACGATTCAGCGCATTGCCAATGTCGAGCGCGCGCAGATGCTGATCGAGAGCCCGTCGCGCGCCGCGCTGCAGCGCTTTCTGTCGGCCTGGCACGCGGTGCTGCAGGCGACCCGGCAGCAGCCCGAAGGCCGGGGCCTGATCCGCTGGGCGGTGGATGTGGATCCGCTGGCGATTTAGTGCAGCAGCGCCACCGCGCCCGAGAACGTGAAGAACGCCGCCACCGTGGAGGCCAGGATGATGCGCGCGATGCGGCCGTTGTCGGCGCCGAAGCGCTCGGCCAGCATGGCCACGTTGCTGGCGCTCGGCAGAGCCGCGACCAGCACCATGACCTTCAAGGCAAACGGGGCCAGCGGCGCCCCCAGGGCGATCGCTGCGGCGCCCACGAGCAGCACCAGCAGCGGGTGCACGACGAGCTTGGCGACGGCCACCGGCACGTAGTCGCGCAGCGGAATCGGCGCGTGGCCGTGGGCGGCGGCCAGCATCTGCGAGCGCGCCAGCACCGCGCCGATGGTGAACAGCGCCACCGGCGAGGCGGCATCCGCCAGCAGGCCGATGGTCTGCATCACCGGCTTGGGCAGCACCATGTGGACGGCCGAGGCCAGCGCCCCGAGCAGGATGGCCCAGGGCATGGGATTGACCAGCATGCCCAGCAACGCGTGCCGCGCGGCCTTGCCAAAGCCATGCTGATCGGCCCCGTCGAGCCGCGACAGGGCGATGCACAGCGACGAGGTGATCACCAGGTCCACCACCAGCGTCACGATGACGGGGCCGGCCGCGGCGGCCCCGAGCAGCGCCACCAGCAGCGGCACGCCCATGAAGCCGGTGTTGGGAAACGCCGCCACCAGCGCGCCGAAGGCCGCATCGTTCCAGCCGATGCGCCGGTTCATGCTGGCAGCCACGACGAAGCCGACCATGATGAAGGCGCACAGCAGGTAGGAGAGGAACAGGCTGGCGTCGAGCAGTTGCGCCAGCGGCGTGGTCGAGCCGAAGCGGTACAGCAGGCAGGGCAGTGCGAAATACAGCACGAAGCTGTTGAGCCCGGGAATGGCGTCGAGCGGCAGCATGCGCCGGCGCGCGGCGATGTAGCCGGCCAGCACCAGCGCGAAAAACGGGAATGTGACCAGCAGGATGTCAAGCACGGGCGTATTGTCCGCGCAGTCGGCCCTAGCACATCCGAAGCGGCGAGCCGCGCCGACCCCGCCGTTATCATTGACCGCTCTCCCTGCGCACCGCCCCGAAGTCTCCCCGCATGTCCGCCTCCCCGTCCACCGGCCTGAACCTGGCCCAGCAAGAAGCCGTCAACTACCTGCACGGCCCCTGCCTGGTGCTGGCCGGCGCGGGTTCGGGCAAGACACGCGTGATCACGCACAAGATCGGCCGCCTGATCCAGGCCGGACTCGAGCCCAAGCGCATTGCCGCCATCACCTTCACCAACAAGGCCGCGACCGAGATGCGCGAGCGTGTGAAGGGGCTGATCGGCCGGGCCGCGAAGGAGGTGCTGGTCTGCACTTTCCACGCCTTGGGCGTGCGCATGCTGCGCCAGGACGGCGCGGCGCTGGGCTTGAAACCGCAGTTCAGCATCCTCGACGGCGACGACGTGACCAGCATCCTGAAGGACTGCGGCGGCAGCACCGATGCCGCCACGGCGCGCCAGTGGCAGTGGACCATCAGCCTGTGGAAGAACATGGGGCTGAACGCGGCGCAGGCCGAGGCGCAGGCCAAAGATGACAACGAACGCATCACGGCCCGCATCATGGCGCGCTACGAGGAGCGCCTGGTCGCCTACCAGAGCGTGGACTTCGACGACCTGATCGGCCTGCCGCTCAAGCTGCTCCAAAATCATGAGCAGGTAAGGGCCAAGTGGCAAGGGCTGCTGGGCCATGTGCTGGTGGACGAGTACCAGGACACGAACGCCACGCAGTATGAAGTGCTCAAATACCTGGTGGGCGGCCGGGGCCGCTTCACCGCCGTCGGCGACGACGACCAGAGCATCTACGGCTGGCGCGGCGCAACGCTGGACAACCTGAAAAAGCTCCCGCTCGACTTCCCCACGCTCAAGGTCATCAAGCTCGAGCAAAACTACCGCTCGACCGGCGCCATCCTGCGCGCGGCCAACAACGTGATCGGGCCGAATCCCAAGCTGTTCCCGAAAAACCTGTGGAGCGACCTGGGCGAAGGCGAGCCGGTGCGCGTGGTGGATGCCGACAACGAGGCGCACGAGGCCGAGCGCGCGGTGGCGCGCATCCAGAGCCTGCGCGCGGGCACCGGAGGTGACCTCTCCAGTCCATCGGCGCACATGCCGGAGCTGCGCGACTTCGCCGTGCTGTACCGCGCGAACCACCAGGCCCGGGTGTTCGAGCAGGCGCTGCGCCGCGCGCAGATCCCGTACAAGGTATCGGGCGGGCAGAGCTTTTTCGACCGCGCCGAAATCAAGGACCTGTGCGCCTGGTTCCGCCTGTGGGTCAACAACGACGACGACCCGGCGTTTTTGCGCGCCGTGACCAGCCCCAAGCGCGGCATCGGCCACACCACGCTGGCGAGCCTGGGCACCTTCGCCGGCCAGTACAAGCTGAGCCTGTTCGAGGCGCTGTTTTCCAACAGTCTGGGCAGCGCGCTCTCCACCCGCGCGGTGGGCAGCCTGCATGAATTCGGTCGCTACGTGAACGATCTTGAGTTCCGCGCGCGCCACACCAACGGCTTTGAAGACGCGCGCGCCTTTCTGGCGGAATGGCTCAAAGTCATCGATTACGAGAAGCACCTGTACGACGGTGAAGAGAGCGAAAAACTCGCGGCCACGCGCTGGACCAATGTGCAGGAGTTCTGCGACTGGATGGCCGCGCGCTGCGGTGGCCAGATCGACGATGCGAGCGGCGCCGGTACATCGAGCGAAATCAAGAACCTGCTCGAGGTGGCGCAGACCATCTCGCTGCTGTCGACTATTCAAGAGCGCGAGACCGACCAGAACGTCGTGACGCTCTCCACCCTGCACGCGGCCAAGGGCCTGGAGTGGCCGCATGTGATGCTGGTCGGCGTGACCGAGGGCCTGCTGCCGTTCAAGCTCGGCGACGACGCGAACCCGACCGGCCGCGCCGACGGTCCCATGTCGGAAGGCCTGCTCGAGCGCCTGCAGGAAGAGCGGCGCCTGATGTACGTGGGCATCACGCGCGCGCAGCGCAGCCTGGCGGTGAGCTGGACCCGGCGCCGCAAGAAGGGCCGCGAAATGATCGCCGCGCAGCCCAGCCGCTTCATCGCCGAGATGGCGCTCGATAAAACCACCACGCGCGAAGACCCGCGCGAAAAGCTCAAGGCGCTGCGCGCCGAGTTCGCGAAAAAAGCGCTGGATTCGGCCGCTGCCGCCGCGCAGGCCGGATCATGATGCACGCCCGGGTTACTCTGCTTTTTATAGCGTCTTGCGCAATAGCGACGGGGGCTACAGCCCAAAACAATACAAATTTGCAGGGGGCCGCCACCTGCCCCGCAGCGGCCGACGTGAGCAACGCACGCCTGTTCGGCCCGTGGCAGGCGCAAGTGGATGCAGGCCCTGACATCCCGCCCCGGCAGGCCACCCTGAATCTGCAGCGCAACCCCGAGTTCAGCGAGAGCCTGAGCGGCACGATCACGCGCGACACCGGCACGGGCCAGGTGGCCGGCGACGTGGACAACGGGGTCTTCACCCTGGAGGAATCGAGCGACGGTAAAACCATCACGGCCACCTGGACCGGCCAGATCGTGGAAGGCTCGTGCGGCCGGGAAATTCGCGGGGTGTGGAAGAACATATCCGACCCCACCGAGCATGACTTCATCCTGCGCAAGCAGGCGGGCTGGCAATAACCCGCTAGTAGCCGCCGTTACGGCTTGCCCGGATCCTTGAAGTCGGGGATCTGGTCAAACTCCACGTTCTGCAGCTTGCCGTCCACCTTTTCGACCTTTCGGATGTACAGGGTCTGCACGATGTCGCGCGTGGCGGGGTCGATCATGACCGGGCCGCGCGGGCTGACCCACTTCAGACCCTTGGCGGCGTCGATGAACTTGGTCACATCGGCATTACCGCCGGTTTTCTTCAGGGCCAGGTCGATCAGGTGCATGCCGTCATAGCCGCCCACCGACATGAAGTTGGGCCGGTCCTTCGGGTAGGCCTTGTAGTAGGCCGACACATAGGCCTTGTTTTCGGGCGACTTGTGATCTTCCGAGTAATGGAAGGAGGTAATGATGCCCAGCGCGTTGTCGCCCATGGCATTGAGCAGGTCCTCGTCGGTCAGATCACCGGTCGCAATGATCTTGATGCCGGCCTTGTCCAGGCCGCGCTCGTAGAAGCCCTTCATGAAGGCAATGGTCTGCGCCCCGGGCGGCAGGAACAGGAACACGGCATCCGGCTTGGCGTCCTTGATTTTTTGCAGGTACGGGGCCAGGTCCGGACTCTTCACCGGGGTACGCACATCGCCGATGATCTCGCCCCCCGCGGCCGTGAAGGTCTTCCTGAACTGCGCCTCGGCGTCGTAGCCGGGGCCGTAGTCGGCCACCAGCACGTAGACCTTCTTGATGCCGTTCTTCGCGGCCCAGGTCGCAATCGGCGCCGTGGTCTGCGGCAGCGTCATCGAAACGCGCACGATGTTGTCGGACTTGGTCGTGATGATCGAGGTGGCGGCATTCATGATGACCATCGGCTTCTTCGCCTCGGTCGCGATCGGTGCGACGGCCAGCCCCGACGGGGTCAGCGCAAAGCCGGCCAGGATATCGACCTTGTCGCGGATCACCAGGTCTTGTGCCAGGCGCTTGTCGATCTCGCCCGAGGTGCCAGGGTCGTCGTTCTTGAGCACGATCTCGACGGGCCGACCGCTCAACTGGTTGTTGTGTTCCTGCAGGTACAGCTTGGCGCCGTGCTCGATCTGCTTGCCGTAGTCGGCGAAGGGTCCCGACATGGGCAGGATCATGCCAATCTTCAGGGGCTCTGCCGCCTGGGTCGCCGTCATCATGCCAGCCACCATCGCGGCGGCCAGCAGGTGCTTCGTGAAATTCATTCGATGTCTCCTTGGGATTAGGTGCGTGGCGCGGTGCCAGTCAGTTATTAATCATACGTACAATCTGTTTCGACATCAAACCACAACCCCGGGCGAGCGCAACGGTCCATGCTGAGTCACTTCATTGGCGTCCTGTTCGACGGCGTTGCCTACGGCAGCCTGCTGTTTCTGATCAGCGTCGGGCTGTCCATCACGATGGGGCTGATGAACTTCGTCAACCTTGCGCATGGCGCCTTCGCGATGCTGGGCGGCTATGTGTGCGTGATGGCCATGAACAGCCTGGGCCTGCCGTTCCTGCTGACACTGCCGCTGGCCTTCATTGCCAGCGCGCTGGCCGGGCTGGTGCTGGAGCGTCTGCTGTACCGCCGGCTGTATCAGGCCAGTCCCCTCGACCAGGTGCTGTTCTCCATCGGCCTCACCTTCATCTCGGTGGCGGCTGCCACCTACGTCTGGGGCTCATCGCAGCAGCCGATGCAGTTGCCCGGCTATCTGCTCGGCCAGGTCTCGCTGCTGGGCGTTGACGTGGGCGTGTACCGCCTTTTCCTGATCGGTATCGTCGTGCTCATCACGCTGGCGCTGCGGGCCTTGGTGGAACGTACCCGCTTCGGCGCGCAAATCCGGGCCTCGGTCGACAACCAGCAGGCCTCGGCCGGGCTGGGCATCAACGTGAGCCGGGTCTTCAGCCTCACGTTCGCGCTCGGCTCGGGCCTGGCCGGGCTGGGCGGCGGACTGGGCTTGGACGTGCTGGGGCTCGATCCGAGTTTTCCGATCAAGTACATGGTTTATTTTCTGCTGGTGGTCGTGGTCGGCGGCGCCAGCACCATCAAGGGGCCGTTGCTTGCGGCACTGATCCTGGGTGTCTGCGACGTGGCGGGCAAATACTATGTGCCCGCCATCGGCTCCTTCATCATCTACGGCCTGATGGTGCTGCTGCTGGTGCTGTTTCCGGCCGGCCTCATCGGCAAGCGCTCATGATGCCGCGCTGGCTCCATCCGCCGCGGCCGCCGTTGCCGAATGATCGCTGGCAGCCGCTGGAGATCGTGTTCTGGCTGGCCCCGGTGGCCGCCTATTTTTTGTTCCCCGGCTACCTGTCGCTGATGAGCCAGACCCTGATCATTGGCCTGTTTGCCCTCTCGCTGGACCTGATCCTTGGCTACGCCGGCATCGTCTCGCTGGGCCACGCGGCCTTTTTCGGGCTCGGTGCCTACACCGCCGGCCTGCTCGCGGCGCATGGCTGGACCGAGCCGCTGCTGGGCCTGCTGGCCGCCGCCGCGCTGGCGGCGCTGTTCGGGTTTTTGACGAGTTTTCTGGTGGTGCCCGGGCAGGACCTGACGCGCCTGATGGTGACGCTGGGCATCAGCCTGATGCTGTTCGAGGCGGCCAACAAGGCGACCTCTCTCACCGGCGGCGTGGACGGGCTATCGGGCATCGTGGCGGGCAAGGTGCTCGGCGTGTTCGGGTTCGACCTGTACGGCAAGACCGCCTACTGGTACAGCCTGATCGTGCTGTTTGTGCTGTTCGTCGTGCTGCGCCGGCTGGTGAACTCGCCGTTCGGCCTGAGCCTGACCGGCATTCGCGAAGGCGGCAAGCGCATGCCCGCCATCGGTGCCAACGTGCCGCAGCGACTGAGCGTGGTGTTCACAGTGGGGGCGGCGGTGGCGGGCGTGGCGGGCGCCCTGCTGGCCCAGACCACGCAGTTCGTCGGCCTCGACACCCTGGGCTTTTCGCGCTCGGCCGATTTGCTGATCATGCTGGTGCTCGGCGGCGCCGGGCGGCTGTATGGCGCACTGGTGGGGGCCGCCGTGTTCATGCTGGCGCAGAGCTACATTTCAGATCTCAATCCGGTCTACTGGCAGTTCTGGCTCGGCCTGCTGCTGGTGGTGATTGTGCTGTTCGCGCGCGGCGGCATTCTGGGCGGCCTGGACAAGATCCGGCAGCGCCTGAGCCGGCCTGCGCCAGCCACGAGGCAACCTCCATGAGCGCCGTACCGTTCGAGCTGCGCACCCAGGGTCTATCGAAGCAGTGGGGCGACTTCAAGGCCAACAGCGATGTCTCGCTGAGCTTTGCGCCGGGCGCGCGCCACGCGCTGATCGGGCCGAACGGCGCCGGCAAAACCACCTTCATCAACCTGCTGACCGGCGCCTTGGCGCCCACCAGTGGGCAGGTTTTTCTCGGGGACCAGAACATCACCGCTCTGGCGCAGCACCAGCGCGTCAAACGCGGCATGACCCGCACGTTCCAGATCAACACGCTGTTTGCCGGACTGACCGTGCTGGAGTCGATCGCGCTGGCGATTTGCGAGCACCGGGGCCTGCAGTACCGCTGGTACCAGACCGTGGCACGCCAGCACGTGGTGATCGACGAGGCGATGGCGCTGCTAGCCTCGCTCAAGCTGAGTCCCGATGCCGGCACCGTCACGCACAGCCTGCCCTACGGCAAGCAGCGGCTGGTGGAAATCGCCCTGGCGCTGGCGACCCGACCCCGAATTTTGCTGCTCGACGAGCCGGCCGCCGGCATTCCCTCCGGGGAGAGCGCCGAGCTGTTCGAAGTCATCGCGCAATTGCCGCGCGACGTCACCATCGTGTTTATCGAGCATGACATGGGACTGGTGTTCCGCTTTGCCGAACGCATCACCGTGCTGGTGGGCGGCCGCGTGCTAACCGAAGGCACACCGGCCGAGATTGCCGCCGACCAGCGTGTGAAAGAAGTCTATCTGGGCGAGGCCGAACATGCCTGAACTGCTCGCGCTCGACAACGTGAGCGCCGGCTACGGCGAGTCGGTGGTGCTGGACGGTGTGTCGTTCGCGCTGCAGGAGGGCGACAGCCTGGCGCTGCTGGGCCGCAACGGCGTCGGCAAATCCACGCTGCTGGTCACGCTGATGGGCCTGACGCAGGTACATGGCGGCACGATCCGCTGGTGCGACAACAACATCGCGCGCGTGCCCACCTACCGGCGCGCGCATGCCGGCCTGGGCTGGGTGCCGCAGGAGCGCTTCATGTTTCCCTCGTTGACGGTCGAGGAGCATCTGACCGTGGTGGCGCGCCCGGGCCCCTGGAACCTGGCGCGCCTGTACGAGGTTTTTCCGCGCCTGCAGGAACGCCGCGCCAACATGGGCAACCAGCTCTCGGGCGGCGAGCAACAGATGCTGGCCATTGCGCGGGCGCTGATCACCAACCCGCGCCTGCTGTTGCTCGACGAGCCCATGGAAGGCCTGGCGCCGATCATCGTGCAGGAGCTGATGCGCGTGCTGCAGCGCCTGATCAGCCACGAGGGTCTGTCGGTCATCGTGGTCGAACAGCACGCGCGGCTGGCCCTGTCGCTGACCCGGCGTGCCATCGTGCTCGATCGCGGCCGCATCGTGCATGCGTCAAGCAGCCAGAGCCTGCTGGACGACGCACAGACGCTGGACCGCCTGGTGGCCGTGGCCTGACGGGGCGGCAGCGCCCCTGGCCGCGCCGATATCCATTGCGCAGCCCGTGCTGTCGACTTCATTCATTCCCCACTCAGACACAACATGCTTGCACATCACGATCTTTCCCTGTTGTTGCTGATCGCTTTGGCCGGGCTTTACGCCGGCACCCAGAACACCCTGGCCGGCGGCGGCTCCTTCATTACTTTTCCCGCTCTGCTGCTGGCCGGACTCAACCCGCTGGCGGCCAACATCACTTCCACCGTCGCCCTGTTCCCGAACCAGATCACGTCATCCCTTGCGGGGCGCAGACTGGCCGGCGGCGTGGAAGGGATGAGCCTGGGCAAGCTGTTCGGCCTCAGCGTGGCGGGCGGCATCGTCGGCGCCGTGCTGCTGCTGGAAACCCCGGCCACCTTTTTTGCGCGTCTGGTGCCCTGGCTGGTGCTGTTCGCCACCGCCGTCTTCGCCTGGGGCAGCTTTCGCAAGAAGTCGTCCGATGGGGGGCATGCCATTCCCCTGAAACTGCTGGCTGCGGCGCAATTCCTGATCGGCGTTTACGGCGGTTACTTCGGCGGTGGCATCGGCTTTTTGATGCTCGCGGCCCTGACGCTCGCCGGCCAGCAGGTGCGCATGGCCACCGCTACCAAGAACATCCTGGCGATGGCGATGAACGCCTCGGCGGTCGTCCTGTTCGTCTTCTCCAGCCAGGTGGACTGGCTCGCCGCGCTGGCGCTGGCCATCGGCGGCATCGGCGGTGCCTTTGTCGGCAACTGGCTGGTGCACCGCCTGCCGGAGAAACTGATGCGCAAGCTGGTTGTGCTGGTCGGCATCGTGCTGACAATCTGGCTGTTTCTGCGGTAGCGCTTATGTGCCCGCCCGCTCCAACATCGCGTGCAGTAGCACGTTGCAACCGGCGGTGATGTGCTCGGGCTTGGCGTCCTCAATCTCGTTGTGGCTGATGCCGTCTTTGCAGGGGATGAAGATCATGCCGCTGGGCGCCAGCTTGGCCATGTAGACCGCGTCGTGACCGGCGCCTGAGACCGCGGGCATGTTGGAGTAACCCAGTTTTTGGGCAGCACGCGCCACGGCGTCGATGCAGTCGGCATGGAAGCCTTGTGCCGGGTAGCTGGACACCAGTTCGATCTGGATATCCAGGCCCGTGTCCTTGCCGAGTTTGGCCGCATGGGCCTTGACCTCATCGGCCATCTGGTCCACCAGCGCGTCGGTGCTGTTGCGCAGATCGATGGAGAACTTCACGCGGCCCGGAATCACGTTGCGGCTGTTGGGATGCACATGCACCATGCCCACGGTGCCGCGGCCATGCGGCGCGTGGCGCAGCGCGGCCGCCACCACTTCCTGCATCAGGTGGGTGGCCACCTGCATGGCATCCTTGCGCAGGGCCATGGGGGTCGGGCCGGCATGCGCTTCCATGCCGGTGACGGTGCAGTCAAACCAGCGGATGCCCAGCACGCCCTGCACCACGCCTATGGTCTTGTCGTTGTCTTCGAGCACCGGGCCCTGCTCGATGTGGGTTTCGAAGTACGCGCCAATGGGATGGTTGCCCGGCTCCTGTTCACCGATGTAGCCGATGCGCGTCAATTCCTCCTTCACCGACTTGCCCTCGGTGTCACGCGCGGCGTAGGCGTGCTCCAGCGTGAAGGCCTTGGCGAATACGCCCGAGCCCATCATGACCGGCACAAAGCGCGAGCCTTCTTCGTTGGTCCAGAAGGCCACTTCAATCGGGGCTTCGGTCTCGATGCCCCGATCGTTCAAGGTGCGCACCACTTCGAGGCCGGCCAGCACACCGTAGTTGCCGTCGAACTTGCCACCGGTCGGCTGGGTGTCGATGTGACTGCCGGTCACGATGGGTGGCAAACTGTTGTTGCGCCCGGCGCGACGCATGAAGCCGTTACCGATCTTGTCGATAGTGACCGTCATGCCAGCCTCCCTGGCCCAGCGGATGACCAGGTCACGGCCCTGCTTGTCGAGGTCGGTGAGGGTCAGGCGGCACACGCCTCCTTTGGGGGTGGCGCCAATTTTCGCCAGCTCCATCAGCGACTGCCAAAGGCGGTCTCCATCGACGCGCAGGGCGTCCACGTTGTGGGCAGTTTGCAAGCTCATGGAATACTCCGTTGAAGATGATGATCAGGCGCGCTGCATGGCGGCACCAATGAATGGGCTGAACGCGGGGCGATCGACATGGCGACCGGCACCCTCCACCGCCCGCAGTTCGCCGCGCTGGAAGACGAGCTTGCCGGCCGCGAGCGTATGGGTCGGGATGCCGCGCACGGTGCGTCCTTCGAAGACGTTGAAGCCGCCTTTCGCGAACTGCGTTTTGGCCGAGATGGTACGTGTCCCCTCGGGGTCCCAGACCACCAGATCGGCGTCGGCGCCGACGGCGACGACCCCCTTGCGTGGGTACATATTGAAGATTTGCGCGGCGTTGGCCGACGTCACGCGAACGAATTCCGACGGCGTCAGTTTCCCGGTATTGACGCCGGCATTCCACACGATGGCCATGCGGTCTTCGACACCGCCGCAGCCGTTCGGAATCTTCGTGAAGTCGTCGTACCCGGTCGCTTTTTGCTCGGCGCAGAACGTGCAGTGATCGGTTGCCGTTGTCTGCAGATTGCCGCCTTGCAGCCCCTGCCACAACGCAGCCTGGTGGTGTTTGCCGCGAAACGGCGGGCTCATCACGTGGGCTGCCGCGAATTCGAGGTCGTTGCTGCGATAGACGCTGTCGTCAATCACCAGGTGGCCGGCCAGGGCTTCGCCGTAGACGCGCTGGCCCTTGGCGCGCGCGCGCGTGATGGCTTCGAGCGATTCGGCACACGAGACGTGGACGATGTAGACCGGCGTGTTCATGACATTGGCGATGGCGATCGCGCGATTGGCGGCCTCGGCTTCCACGGCTGGCGGACGCGACAACGGATGGGCCACCGGACCTGTGATGCCTTTTTTGAGGAGCTCTTGCTGCAGCTGGAACACGAGCTCGCCGTTTTCGGCGTGGACGGTCGGTATGGCTCCCAGTTCGAGAGCGCGCGCAAAGCTTTTGATGAGGAGCTCGTCATCCGCCATGATGGCGTTTTTGTACGCCATGAAGTGCTTGAAGCTGTTGACACCGTGCTCGCGCACGAGCGTGCCCATGTCGGCATGCACGGTCTCGTTCCACCAGGTCACGGCAACGTGGAAGGTGTAGTCGCCGGCCGCTTTTTTCGCCCAACCACGCCAGGTGTGATACGCCTCGAGCAGCGATTGCTGCGGGTTCGGGATGACGAAATCCATGATCGTGGTCGTGCCGCCAGCCAGCCCCGCCGCCGTGCCGGTAAAGAAATCATCGGCCGTGACGGTTCCCATGAAGGGCAATTGCATGTGGGTATGCGGATCGATCCCGCCCGGCATCACGTATTGACCGCCGGCGTCGATCACTTGCGCATGGGCCGGCGTATCGAGGTTTTCACCGACTGCAACGATCTTGCCTTCATGGCAAAGAACGTCGGCACGAAACGAGCGATCTGCATTGACGACAGTGCCGCCGCGAACAATGGTTGTCATTGACTTCTCCTGGATGAGATTGATCCGCCCGCCTAGCGCTGCACTGGCACACTGATGACGGGCTGCACTTTGCCTTTCATCAGCACGCCATACACGAGGGCGGAAATGGCGATCCCGACGAACCACGCGTAGGTGTAGATCGTCTTGAAGCCAGCCCCTACATCGGGAAAGGCAGCAGGGAAGGCGGCATTCAGAAATCCGGGGATGTTGGGCAGCACGCCGATGATGAAAGCGACGATCGCGGCATTGTTCCAGCCGTTCCCATAGGAATATTTACCGTCGTCGCGATACAGCTGATCGACATCGAGATTGGTCTTGCGAATCAGGTAGTAGTCGACGATCAGGATGCCGGCGATCGGTCCGAGCAGCGCGGAGTAGCCGATCAGCCACGTGAAAATATAGCCTTGGGTCGATTCGAGCACCTTCCACGGCATCATCACGAGCGCGATTGAAGCCGTGATGTAGCCCCCAACTTTGTACGAAATCTGTTTGGGTGCGAGCGAGGAGAAATCGTAGGCCGGTCCCACCAGGTTGGCCGCCAGGTTCACGCTGACGGTATCGATCAGCAAGATGATCAGCGCGATCAAGACGGCGGCACCGGTCATGCGGCTGGCCAGATCGACAGGGTCCCAGATGGCCTTGCCGTACAGAACGACGGTGCCCGAGGTAACGATCACGGCCAGCATCGCCAGAAGTCCCATCGGCACCGGCAGGCCGATCGACTGGCCCAGCACCTGGTCGCGCTGCGTCTTGGCGAAGCGCGTGAAGTCGGGGATGTTGAGCGCGAGCGTGGCCCAGAAGCCGACCATGGCCGTCAGCGAGGGCCAGAACACAACCCAGAACTGGCCCGCCTTCTTGCCGCCTTCGACGAATTGCGAGGGTTGATGGAGCAGCGGGCCGAAGCCGCCGACCTTGTTGTAGATCCAGCCCAGCAGGACAAAACAGATCAGGATTTTCAGCGGCGCGGTGTAGGTTTCGAGTTTGCGGATCGAATCCATCCCGTGCACGATGTACCAGAACTGGATGGCCCAGAACGCGAGAAAGCACACCACCTGGCCGCCATTGATGCCGAGCCCCGCGATCTTGTCGCCGCCCAGTGGATGGCCCAGCAGCACGCCGAGCAGGGTGTAGATCATCTCGCCGCCAAACCAGGTCTGGATACCGTACCAGCCGCAGGCCACGATCGCGCGCATCAAAGCGGGCAATCGGGCGCCCGTGGTACCGAACGAAGAGCGGGCCAGGACTGCGTAAGGGATGCCGAATTTCGTGCCGGCATGGCCGATCAGGAGCATCGGCAGCAGCACGATGGCATTCGCGAGAAAGACGGTCCAGACCGCCTGAGTGCCCGACATGCCGCTGTCGATCAGGCTGGCCGCCAGCGTGTAGGCGGGAATGCACATCACCATCCCGACCCAGAGCGAGGCAAAGTGATACCAGCGCCAGGTGCGTTGGGCCGCGGTGGTCGGTGCTAAATCTTCGTTCCAGAGCTGTGTATTACTTGACATGTTATTTCTCACAATGTGTCTCTCCATCAATTGAATGAAACGTTCGCTTCGTAGTGAACTGACGTTTTCCCCCTCTGACTGTTGTTCTTCCTCTGTTTTGTGCCACCTGCTTCTTGGATCAGGCGCAAGCCGAACTCATTGGATTGTTGGGATGGACGGTCCAGTTGGCGTACTCGCCCGGAACCGGCATGCCGGAACGCAGATCGATCTCACCCGGCTTCAGGGTGCGCATGGTGATGGTGTTGGGCACAGGACAAATCGACACGCACAAATTGCATCCAACGCATTCGTCTTCCTTGATCTCGAAATGGCGCTTACCGTCCTTGGTGGCGGTAATCGCCTGGTGGGACGTGTCTTCGCACACCACGTGGCAGCGGCCACACTGGATGCAGGAATCCTGGTTGATCACAGCCTTTTCAATGTGATTCATGTTGAGGCTGCTCCAGCCCGTGACGCTGGGCACGGCTTTGCCCACCATGTCGCCCACATTGGCGTAACCCCGTTCATCCATGAAGTTCGACAAACCATCGCAGAGGTCTTCGATGATCCTGAATCCGTAGACCATGGCGGCCGTGCAAACCTGCACGGTTCCGCAGCCCATGGCAATGAACTCCGCCGCATCGCGCCAGGTGGAAATACCACCGATACCCGAAATTGGGAGTCCGGCGGTTTGTGCATCGCGTGCGATCTCGGTCACCATGTTCAAGGCGATCGGTTTCACGGCCGTGCCGCAGTAACCACCATGCGACCCCTGTTTACCCACGCTCGGAACCATGGTCATGGTGTCCAGATCGACCCCCATGATCGAGTTGATGGTGTTGATCAGCGATACCGCGTCCGCGCCACCCTGCTTGGCGGCGCGCGCCGGGTAACGCACGTCGGTGATGTTGGGCGTCAGCTTCACGATCACTGGCAGGCGAGTGTAAGTCTTGCACCAGCGCGCCACCATTTCAATGTATTCGGGCACCTGGCCGACCGAGGCGCCCATGCCGCGCTCGCTCATGCCGTGCGGGCAACCGAAGTTCAGCTCGATACCATCACAGCCTGTGTCTTCCACTCTGGGCAGAATTTGCTTCCATGCCTCCTCTTCGCAGGGCACCATGATCGACACGATCATCGCCCGGTCGGGCCACGCGCGCTTCACGCGTTTAATCTCGTCCAGGTTGGTCTGCAACGGCCGGTCGGAGATCAGCTCGATATTGTTGAAACCGATGACGCGTCGATCCCCATTGAGAAGGGCCGAATACCGCGGACCATAAACGTTCACGACGTGGGGATCCTGCCCCACCGTTTTCCACACCACGCCGCCCCAACCGGCCTCGAACGCCCGTACCACGTTGTATTCCTTGTCGGTGGGGGGCGCAGACGCCAGCCAGAAGGGGTTGGGACTCTTGATACCTAAAAATTCGGTGTTCAGGTTTGCCATGTTGATGCTCCGTCGTCTCTGTGCGTGGGACTTCTGGTGTTGTGCTGCGGACAGGCCGTCGGTTCAGGCACTGAGCGCTGCATGAATGGACTGAGCCGCCACTTTGCCGTGCTCTACCGCTTCAACGGTCAGGTCGCGTCCACCCAGCCGGCAGTCGCCACCCGCCCACACCTTGGCGTTTGACGTGCGGCCTTCATCGTCCGTGACAATCCGGCCTTGCCTGAGTTCCAGGGTACTGCCCAGCGGCTGTGCAACAAAGCTTTGCCCAATCGCTTTCAAGACAATGTCAGCCTCCAGCGTAAAGAGCTCACCCGTCTCCAGCAATTTGCCGCCCTCCACCCGGGTGTAGCCAAATTGCACGCCGGTGATGCGCCCGCTCTCGGCCAGCAGCGCTTTGGGCGTTGCCCAATGACGGATATGAACCCCGTTTTTCTGCGCCCAGTCCTGCTCATAACCCGAGGCCGACATATCGGCAGAACCCCGCCGGTAGACGATGGTGACGCTCTGCGCACCCAGTTTTTTTGACTGTACAGCCGCATCCACGGCCGTCATGCCACCGCCCACCACAACGACTTTGCGGCCGACGGGCACGGTGGAATAGGCACGTGCCTGGCGCAGTTCGGCGATGAATTCGACGGCGTCACGCACGCCGGCCGCCTGGGGCTCTTCAATGCCGATGGCATTCACCCCGGCCAGGCCCAGCCCCAAAAATACGGCATCAAACTCACGTGTCAAAGTATCCAGCTGAACGTTGGTTCCCAAGCGGGTGTTGTTTCGCACTTCAATACCACCGATGGACAGCAGCCAGTCGATTTCCTTTTGAGCAAAACCGTTGGTAGTTTTGTAGGTGGCCAGGCCGTATTCATTGAGCCCCCCCAATTTGGGGTTGGCATCCATCAGCACGACGTCGTGCCCCAGGCGCGCAAGGCCGTGCGCGCAGGCCAGCCCGGCGGGGCCAGCGCCCACCACGGCCACCTTGCGGCCTGTGGACGCGGCGCGTGTGAACAAGGGTGCGCCCCGCATCTCGAAAAATTTGTCGGTTGCGTAGCGTTGCAACAGACCAATCTCGACAGGTTTGTCTTCGCCGGTATTGCGCACGCACGCCTGCTCGCACAACACTTCGGTCGGGCAAACGCGTGCACATATTCCGCCCAGAGGGTTGGCACTCAGGATGAGATCGGCCGATCCACGGATGTTGTCGTCCGCGATCCGGCGAATGAAACCGGGAACATCGATGCCTGTCGGGCAGGCAGTCTGGCACGGCGCGTCGAAGCAGTAGTAGCACCGGTCTGCCTCAATTTTGGCTTGCGCCAGATTCAGTGAGGCATGTGAATCACAAAAATTGTGATCGTATTGATTGAGGGGCAAGCGTGCCGGATGGACACCGGGTGTGGAAGAATCAATCTGCATATTCAGCTTTCCAGGTGCAACGGGTTGATCAACGGGGAGTCCGGAAAAATTGGTTGGCGACGCATGTGATCGAGGGACTGATTAAGTGCAAAAATGCAGGTTTTACCAATTGGTAAAAACCCTCCCTGAACCAAAAAAAACAACTGGAAATCCGACATGAAAAAAGTGGCTGGGGCGAAAGCCGTGAAATACAGTCCTGCCCGTGAGCAGTTGGAGCAGGACATACTTGCCGCCGCAAAGCGCCTGTTTGCCCAACGCGGCTTCGGAGGAGTTTCGCTGGACCACATTGCCCGTGAAGTGGGAGCCTCCAAACAAAACCTGCTGTACTACTTTCCAAGCAAGGAAGAGCTTTACCGGCGCGTCCTGCATGGCGTGCTGGATGTCTGGCTGTCATACATGGAGGCCCTGAGCCAGCGCCCGGACGACCCGGAACAGGCGCTGCGCGAGTACATCGCAGGTAAATTGCGGTTTTCCCGAGAGCACCCAGACGATTCACGTGTGTACGCGAATGAAGTGATCTCGGGCGCACCCATTTTTTTAGCGGAGATTGCCGAGCGCGTGGTCCCTGTGCTTCAGGCCGACGTCGCCATCTTCAACAAGTGGGCCGAGCAGGGCCTGTGCCGCCCCCTGGACGGCAGGCACCTGATGATTTTGTTGTGGGCGTCGACGCAGGTGTACGCTGACTGGGCCAGCCAGATCAGCCTGGTATTGGAAAAACCAGGGCTGGAAGCCCAGGATTTTCAGGCGGCCGAATCCCTCATTGTCGACATGGTCCTGCGGACCGTTTTAATCACACCCCCGCTGGACGAACCTCAGGGGCGCGCCTTGGATCGGCCCACCAAAGGTCGCGGGAAACCCCCGGCGCTCAGGCCACAGAAGCAGACTGCCTAGTGTGATTTACCGATGGGATGGGAAATTGAACACCGCTCCTTCACGCACGCCTGCCGAGGGCCAGCGCTGCGTGATGGTCTTGCGCTTGGTATAGAAACGCATGGCGTCGGGACCGTACGCGCCCAGGTCACCGAACAGGCTGCGCTTCCAGCCACCGAATGAGTGGTAGGCCACCGGCACCGGCAACGGCACGTTGATGCCGACCATGCCGACTTCGATGTGATCGCTGAAGTAGCGCGCCGCCTCACCATCGCGTGTGAAGATGCAGGTGCCGTTGCCGTACTCGTGAGCATCGATCAGGTCCATGGCTTCCTGCAGCGTTTTCACGCGCACCACGCCGAGCACCGGGCCAAAAATTTCTTCCTGGTAAATGCGCATGCCGGGCTTCACGTTGTCGAACAGGCAGGCGCCAAGAAAGTAACCCTTCTCATGGCCGGCGACTTGCAGGCCACGGCCATCGACTACCAGCGTGGCACCTTCAGCCACGCCCTGGTCCACATAGCCCTTCACCTTCTCAAAGTGCTGCTGCGTGACCAGCGGGCCCATATGGTTGGCGTTGTTGGTGCCCGGACCAACCCTCATTTGCGCCATCTCGGCCTTCAGGCCGGCGATCACGGCGTCGGCGGCCACGTCGCCTACGGCCAGTACCAGCGGAATCGCCATGCAACGCTCGCCGCACGAACCGAACGCCGCGCCCATCAGCGCACTGACGGCATTGTCGATGTCAGCGTCGGACATGACGATGGCGTGGTTCTTGGCACCGCCCAGGGCCTGCACGCGCTTGCCGTGGGCGCAGCCGGTGGCGTAGATGGATGCGGCGATGGGGGTGGAACCAACGAAGCTCACGGCCTTGACGCGTGGGTCGGTCAACAGCGTGTCCACCGCCTCCTTGTCGCCATTCACCACGTTGAGCACGCCGGGGGGCAGGCCCGCCTGCAGTGCCAACTCGGCGATCCGCAGCACCGACGACGGGTCGCGCTCCGAGGGCTTGAGTACAAAGGTATTGCCGCAGGCCACGGCCATGGGCCACATCCACAGCGGCACCATCGCGGGGAAGTTGAAGGGCGTGATGCCCGCGCACACGCCCAGCGCCTGGAACTCGCTCCACGTGTCGATGGAAGGCCCCACATTGCGACTGTGCTCGCCCTTGAGCAACTCGGGCGCATAACTGGCGTACTCCACATTCTCGATGCCGCGCTGCACTTCGCCATGCGCGTCGGACAGCACCTTGCCGTGCTCGGCAGTGATGAGCGCGGCGATCTGATCGGCGTTTTCTTCCAGCAGTATCTTGAGACGGCTCATGACGCGTGCGCGCTTGAGCGGCGGCGTGTTGCGCCAGGCCGGGAAGGCCGCCTGTGCCGAGGCGATGGCCTGCTCCACCGTAGCCTTGCTGGCCAGCGCCACGCTCTTGTGCGACAGGCCGGTGGCGGGATCGAACACCGGCTGGGTCCGCGCGGTATCAAGGACGTGCCGGCCGTCGATAAAGTGGCCGATGGTGGCTGTGACGTTCTTCTCGTTCTTCATGGTATTTGAGGTAAAAAGTGCTGCAAGCGCTTATGAGGCAAGCGCCTGTCGCTATCAATAAAGGAGCACCTGATTCAGGCGGTTTCGGCCAGGGCATCACCCAGCGCATTGATCAGCCGGTCGATCTCGGCTTTCTCGCTGATGAAAGGTGGCGCCAGTTGGATGGTGTCGCCGCCGTAGCGCACATAGAAGCCTTTCTTCCAGCAGTTCATCGCAATCTCGTAGGGACGGCGGGCGGGCTCGCCGGGCAGCGATGCGATGGTGAAGCCGGCCGCCAGACCGAAGTTGCGGATGTCGGCCACGTGTTTCACTCCCTTCAGGCTGTGCACAGCAGCCTCGAAATGCGGCACCAGCGCCTTGACGCGGCCGATCATGTCTTCCTTCTGCAGCACATCGAGCGCGGCCACGCCGGCAGCGCAGGCCACCGGGTGGGCCGAGTAGGTGTAGCCGTGCGGAAATTCGACCAGGTATTCCGGACCGCCCGCGTCCATGAAGGTGTCGTAGATGTTTTTGGTGGCAATCACGGCGCCCAGGGGTTGCGCGCCATTGGTCACCTGCTTGGCGATGTTCATGATGTCGGGTACCACGCCAAAAGCCTCGGCGCCGGTCCAGGCGCCAGCGCGGCCAAAACCGGTGATGACCTCGTCGAAAATCAGCAGGATGTTGTTGGCGGTGCAGATCTCGCGCAGGCGTTGCAGGTACCCCACTGGCGGAATCACCACGCCGGCCGAGCCCGAGAACGGCTCGACGATCACGGCGGCGATGTTGGAGGCGTCATGCAGCGCAATCACATCAAGCAGGCGGTCGGCCAGCTCGGCGCCGGTTGGCGGCATGCCGCGATGGAAGGAGCCGAGCGGTGGCTGCGTGTGGGGGAGATGGTCGGCCTCCACGCCCTGGCCAAACAGCTTGCGGTTGCCCGCGATGCCGCCTACTGAGACGCCGCCAAAGTTCACGCCGTGGTAGCCCTTTTCGCGTCCGATGAGGCGGGTTTTGCCGGCCTGTCCCTTGGCACGCCAATAGGCACGTGCCATCTTGAGCGAGGTGTCGGCCGCCTCCGAGCCCGAGTTGGTGAAGAACACGTAGTCGAGCCCGTCCGGCGTCAACGCCTTGATCTTATTGGCCAGTTCGAACGACAACGGATGCCCAAACTGGAAGGCGGGCGCGTAGTCAAGCTTGGCCACCTGGCGACTCACGGCCTCGGTGATTTCGCGCCGGCCATGGCCCAAGCCCGTGCACCACAGACCGGAGAGGCCGTCAAATATCTTGCGGCCCTCGGCATCGGTTAGGTAGGCGCCACTGGCCTGCACGACCATGCGCGGGTTGGCCTTGAACTCGCGGTTGGCCGTGTAGGGCATCCAGTGCGCCTCCAGCCAGGCCGCGTCCATGCGGGGTGCAGTCGCCGGTGTGGGTTCGTCAACGTGAGCGAAGGTCATGTGCTTTCTCCAGAGTTTGAAATCAAGGAACCATTGAGCCCCTCGCAAGACATTTTGCGAGTTAGTGATTGCATTTTGGAGAGTTTTATTAACCTCTAAAATGACACAATATCAACGTTTACTTGGGGATTTATGCAAGTAATTCAGCCAGACCCCAAGAAGCGGGCCGTATTGGGTCAATTGAGCGACATGGACCTGCGGCTGCTGCAAGTCTTCAAGAGCGTGGCGGATTGCGGCGGGATGGCCGCAGCGGAACTGGAACTGAACATCGGCATTTCCACCGTCAGTCGCCACGTGAAGGACCTGGAGACGCGGCTGGGCCTGGTGCTGTGTCGCCGTGGCCGCGCCGGTTTCGCGCTCACCCCCGAGGGCCAGCGTGTGTATGACGAAACCCTGCGCCTGCTGGCTTCGGTCGAGGGCTTTCGCAACAGCATCGACGATATCCATTCCCGCATGGGTGGTCAGTTGGCGGTAGCGGTGTTTGACAAGACGGCCAGCAACCCGCAGGCCCGCATTGGCGAGGCGATTGCCCTGTTCACGGAGCGTGCGCCCGAAGTGGGCCTGCAGATGCATGTTGCCTCGATCAATGCGATTGAGCGCGGCGTGATCGATGGTACTTACAACGTCGGCATCATTCCGGTTCACCGCCATTCGCACAGTCTGCTTTATGCCGAGCTGTTCAACGAGACGATGCTGCTGTACTGCGGCGCGCGGCACCCGCTGTTTGGCGCCAGCCATGGGCTACTGACCTGGGATGGGCTGCGCGCCTATCATTTTGCGGGCCTTGGTTACCACTCGCCCAACATGGCGTTGAGCCACAGCGCACGATTGCCGCGCAAGGCCACGGGGTTTGACCAGGAAGCCATTGCAACACTGATCCTCTCGGGGAAGTTTCTGGGTTTTCTGCCAGACCACTACGCCGAGGCGTTCGAGCGGCGCGGGCAGATGCGGGTCGTACAGCCCGCCCTGTTCCGCTACCCATGCCGTTTTGTGAGCCTGGTTCGGCGCTCTCCGCAGCCGTCGCGGGCGGCGCAGGCGTTTCATGAGTGCCTGGTCAAAGCGCACGCCAGCGCATAGCAAATGGGTTTTGTCTCGCCCACCCACCGGCGAAATCCCGGGCCTCGCTTCGCCCACGTGCGACGCTGAAAGACATCGAGCACGGTGTTGAGATTGCACAAAATCTTTTACATGCACATAAAACTATATTTAAAATATATCTTTTAAAACGAAGCTAGAGCGACTGTGTCAATGTCGATCGGATCGAAGGTGTCACGCTGGACGATGGTGCATTTCGGGTGCGCCATCACCGCCCTTTTGGCCGCTGAGGTGTTGCTGGTCGCCGGCTATGCCGACCCGTTGGCGGGGTTGCGTGCCCCGGCCACGCTGGCCGGAGTGCACCTGATCACGATCGGCTGGTTGAGCCTTCTGATGTTGGGGGCGCTGTATCAGTTTGTCCCGGTCATCACCAACACAACGCTGTACAGCCAGCGCCTGCCGTTGTATTCGCTACTGGCGATCGCGCCCGGTCTGGTGGCGATGCTGGCCGGCTTCGTGGCCCTGGGCGGCACGCCTTTCCTCGCCACCGTCTGGCTGCCGATCGGCGGTAGCCTGGTGCTGACCGGTTTCGTGCTGGGGGCCATCAATCTCGCGGCCACATTGTGGCGCGCGCGCCCACTGCCGCTACCGGCCGACTTCGTGGCCTTCAGCCTGGTATTCCTGTTATTGACCGGCCTGATCGGCCTGGGCTTTGCCCTTGCGTTTGCACTGCCACGACCCCCCGCTTTCCTGCTGGACCTGACCGGGCGTGGCCTGAGTCTGCACGTCGCGGTCGGCCTGGGCGGCTGGTTCACGTTGACGGTGATGGGCGTCAGCTACCGTTTGCTATCAATGTTCATGCTGGCGCCCGACGAGCCACGCCGCAGCACCTATGCAGCGCTGGTACTGACCGTAGGCGGCCTGACCTTGCTGGTGGCTGGCGGACTGGCCGGGCTCTGGGGCGGCATGGCGGTGGGCTGGGTCGAGGCACTCGGTGCGACGCTGGCGGGCCTTGGCGTCATTTGTTACCTGGCCGACATCATCGAGTTCTACCGCGCTCGCAAACGGCGCCAGCTGGAGTTGAACAGCGTGACAGCGGCGGCGGCGCTGACCCTGATCGCGCTGGCACTGGTGCTGGCCGCACTGGCCATGGCATGGGGCGTGCTGGGCCGGTTTGCCGGCGCGATCGGCTATCTGTTTGTGTTCGGCGGCTTGAGCGGACTAGGGCTGAGCCAGCTGTACAAGATTGTTCCGTTTCTCACTTGGCTCGAAGTGTTCGGCAAACGGCTCGGCAAGGGCCCGGTGCCGCGCGTCCAGGATCTGGTCAACGAACGCCGCGCCAGGCCGGGTTTTGCGCTGTATTTCGCGGCCACGGTGTTGGCCAGCGCCGCCCTCGCGTGCGCTCAGCCGGTGCTGTGGAAAATCGCTGCGGCCCTGCAGCTGGTGGCCACCGTTCTGATCACGATCGAGCTCTGGCGCGCGCGCCACCCGGACCCGAATACCAAGTCCAGCCTGGTGCGGCCACCCGGCATGCCGTCGCCGCCGGGTAAGCCGAAGACGCCGTCGCCCATGGCCGCCGCCGCGGCAACCCTGGCTTCCTCCCCTTCCCACCCCATTCAAGGAGAATGACATGACCGCTTCACTGCTGACACTCGATGTGCGCCCGATTTTGCGCAACGGCGGCGAACCTTTTCCGGAAATCATGAAGGCGGTGGCAAAGCTTGAGAGTGGCCAGGGCTTGCGCCTGCTGGCGACCTTCAAGCCGGTGCCGCTGTTTTCGGTGATGCAAAAAAAGGGTTATGCCCATTGCGAGAAAGAACTGGGCAAGGGCGATTGGGAGATTGTCTTCAAACCCGAAGGCGCTGCTGCGCCGGAGCCGGCCGCTGCGGTTGCCAGGCCGGGTCAGGACGACGCCAGCGCGTGGCCCGCGCCGAGCCACTCGCTCGACAACCGCGGCATGATGCCGCCAGAGCCCATGGTCATCACGCTGGAGACGCTGGAGAACATGACCCCTGGCGAAGTGCTGGAGGGTTTGTATGACCGGGATCCGCTGCTGCTGTATCCGGAACTGCAAACGCGCGGTCATCAGGCCCATTGCGAGAAAACCGGCGCCAGCGAATATCGGGTCCTGATTCGTTGCGGAAGTGCATCGTGAGCGGACCCACCAGCGACGAAATGCGGGAGGCACTGAAGGATGTGTTCGACCCCGAACTCGGCTACAACATCGTCGATCTCGGCCTGGTCTACGAGGTCGAGTTGATCGACCGCCTGGCGGTGGTCATCATGACGATGACGACCCCGGGATGTCCGGCCTCGGACATGATCCAGGGGGGCGTGAAGCAGCGCCTGGAAGACATGGAAGGCGTGGACGAAGTCGAGATCAACCTGGTCTGGGATCCACGCTGGAGTCCACAGGCAATGAGTCCGCAGGCCAAGGAGCACTTTGGCATCGAGCAGGAATGAGCCGGCATGGAACCATCCGACGCGCTGGCCGCGCTCAACCGTCTCTTCGTGCAAGCCCTGCGGTGCATGGGAGACGCCGGAGAAATCGATGCCGCCTGCCGTCTGGCGGCACAGGGCTGGTCGCTGCTGCGGCACGATCAACCGAAGGAAGCCGAACGCCTGAACGGCGTCATGCACAACCTCACCCATCCCAGGCGCAACAGCCGAAAAGAATCGCCCCATGGCGATAGCCCAGTTTTATCAACCCCAACCAAAAAGGAAACACACTCATGAGCGACAGCGAAAACTTGGACGTACGCCAACTTGTTCCCATGCAGCGCCACAGCACCATCTTCAGCACCTGGCAGGGTCTGGCTCCCGGCAAAAGCTTTGTGCTGATCAATGACCACGACCCGAAACCCCTGTACTACCAGTTTGATGCAGAGCACACGGGGAAATTTACCTGGGACTATCTGGAGTCGGGCCCGGAAACCTGGCGCGTACGGATTGGCAAGACCGCCAACGCGTGAAACGGCGCGGCCTGAGTTCTGGCCGCCGCAGCAAATAACACTTTCAGGGCCGGGCTCTGCTTCGATAGCAGCCCGGCGTTTTTAATTTCAGTTCAAGCACACGTCCCGCGATAGCCGGAGCGCAGGGGCATCCTGCCACCAATTCGAGAAACTCCTGGCGAGAGCGGAAGGGCCGTGTGATCGACAACGCAACGTCATGGTCGGCACGCATGCGACCGGGCACGGGTCCCCGACGCGAGTGTCAGAGACTGCAGCAGAAAAACAAAAAAGCGGCCTTTTGAGGGGCCGCTTTCTTTGCTTGCTCATCTCTAATCTGTTGATTAGAAAGAAGTTTTTCTGGTGGCCTGGGGCGGAATCGAACCACCGACACAAGGATTTTCAATCCTCTGCTCTACCGACTGAGCTACCGGGCCAGAGCCGGCGATTATAGCAGGCGTGCGGCGCGCTTTTCTCAACTGGGCAGCATCAAGCCGCGCTGCGTTTGCCGCGCGACAGGTCCACGCCCAGTTGCTTGAGCTTGCGGTACAGGTGGGTGCGCTCCAGGCCGGTTTTTTCGGCCACGCGGGTCATGGAGCCGCCTTCCTTGGCCAGGTGGAATTCGAAGTAGGATTTTTCGAATTCGTCGCGCGCGTCGCGCAGCGGTTTGTCGAGCTCGAAGCTCTGGCACCCCTGCGGACCCTGGTCGGCCACTGCCGGCAACGCGAGCCCGCCCGTCATGGCGGCGTCCACCGCGAGGTCGGCAGGTGCGGGCACAAGGGCGACCACCGGTTTGCGCGGATGGCTGCGTGCCAGCCCGGCCTCGACGGCCTTGAGCAGTTTTTGCAGGGTGATGGGCTTTTCCAGAAACGCCTGCGCGCCGATCTTCGTGGCTTCGACGGCGGTATCGATCGTGGCGTGGCCGCTCATCATGATGACGGGCATGGTCAGCAGCCCGCCGATGGACCACTCCTTGAGCAGCGTTACGCCATCGGTGTCGGGCATCCAGATGTCGAGCAGCACCAGGTCGGGCCGGCTGCGGCCGCGGGCTGTGCGCGCCTGGGCCGCGTTCTCGGCCAGTTCGACGTTGTGGCCTTCGTCGTTGAGAATTTCGGAGAGCAGATCGCGAATACCCAGTTCGTCGTCGACCACCAGTATGTTTGCCATGATTTCAGCGCTGTCCCTCGGAGTTGACGGCGCACCAGGACTACCCCGACGCCGTGCTGTCTATGGCGAATGATAACGACACTTGCGCGCCCTGGACGACACCATCAACCACGCGGTTCGAGAGGTCGATGCGGGCGCCGTGTTCATCGGCGATTTTCTTGACCACCGCCAGCCCCAGCCCGGTGCCCTTGGCCTTGGTCGTGACATAGGGCTCGAAGGCCCGATTCAGGATGTGCTCGGGAAAACCGGGGCCGTTGTCCTGCACCGTCAGGCGCACCTGCTGGGCCGGCGCCAGCCATTGCGTGCGGATGGTCACGCGCGCGCGGCGCTGGCCCGCGGCGCCGGTCTGCGTGGCGTCCTGGGCGTTTTGCAGAAGGTTGTGCACCACCTGCCGGATTTGCTGGCCGTCACCGCGGATCAGCGGACAGGCGGCGTCCAGCTCGACGTGGACCGGCGCGGGCGCGTGCTCGCTCTCATACAGGTGCACTACGTCGCCAATCAGCGCATTCAGGTCCAGCGGGCGCAGTTCGGCGGCGGGCAGCCGCGCGTAGTCGCGGAACTCGTTGACCAGCCGTTTCATGGCATCGACCTGGTCCACGATGGTTTTCACGGATTTGGCCAGCAGCGCCTGTTCGGGCGCTGCAACCTTGCCGGTCAGTTTCATCTCGAGACGCTCGGCCGAGAGCTGGATCGGGGTCAGCGGATTCTTGATCTCGTGCGCGAGCCGGCGCGCCACCTCGCCCCAGGCCTGGGCGCGCTGCGCCGACACGATCTCGGAAATATCATCGAACACCAAAAGCCGGGATGCGCCCGGCAGTTCTGCGCCTCGTGCTACCAGAGTAATAGCATTGTGGGGCGACCCCGGCTGTGCGGCATTGAGCTCGAACGACTGCTGCCAGTGGTCCACGCCATGCTCCATGCGCCCGCGCAGGAACGCGTCGAAGTGCGCCTGCACGCTGCGCGCAAAGTCTTCCAGCCCGGGGATGTCGGCCAGCGGCCGGCCCTCGAAGGCCGCCAGCGGCGCGCGCAGGATGCGCGTTGCGCCAGGGTTGGACGACTGGATCATGCCGTGTGCATCGAGCACGATGACGCCGGCGGTCAGGTTGTCCAGAATGGTCTGCAGGTTGGCGCGCGAGGCATCGACCTGGTCCATGCTGCGGTTCACGGCGGCGCGGGCATCGGCAAGTTGCTGCGTCATGTCGGCAAACGATCGCGTCAGGCCGCCGAGTTCGTCCTTGCCCTGCAGCGCGGCCTTGGGCGTGAGGTCGCCGGCGGCCACCTGGCGCACGCCTTCGGCCAGCACCAGCAAGGGGCGTGCGAGCTGGTTGCCCAGCAGCACCGCCAGCAGCACGGCGCCAAACATGGCCAGGAACAGGCTCAGCGTGAGCGTGCCGATGTACATGCGGCGCAGGCCGTCGCGCGCCAGCGCGCGCTCCTGGTATTCGCGGTTGGCCTCCTGCACCGCGATGGCATTGGCCACCAGCGCGGGCGGCAGAATTTGCGTCACTTGCAGGAAGCGGGGCTCGGCCAGCAGCCCCATGCTGGAGGAGTTGGCCAGCGCAATAACCTTGATGCGCGCATTCGTGACGGCGGCCGAACCGACGTCCTCCAGCCCCTCGATCTGCGACACCACGCGCTGGCTGCGGGCGTTGCGCAGCTGCTGGTTGCCCGGGCGCTCCGGGTTGAGGTCGAAGCGCGATTGGCCGACGCCGGCAATCAGATGCCCGCTGGCGTCCCACAGCACCACGTCGCTGGCCGCCAGCTGGTCGCGGATGCGCTCCAGCGTGAGTCCGGCCGTGGCGTTGGGCACATCGGCCAGCTGGCTGGTGGCAGCGCGGGTCTTGCTGGCCAGGTCGTTGCTCAGGGTGTCGAGCGTGGCGCGCCCCAGGCCGACACCGGCATCCAGCGCGCTCTCGACCTTGACGTCGAACCAGCTCTCGATGGAGCGCGAGACGAACTGGTAGGACACGACGTAGATCAGCAGGCCCGGAACAAACCCCACCAGCGCAAAGATCGCGGCCAGCTTGACCAGCAGGCGGCTGCCGAACTTGCCGCGGCGCAGGCGCAGCGTGAGCCGGATCGCCATCCAGGCAATGACGGCCAGCAGCAGCGCCGCCACCACCACGTTGAGGATGAACAGGCGCCCGTAGTAGCGCTCGTACAGTTCGCGGTTGTTGGTGGCCTGGGTCAGCAGGAACATCAGCACCAGGCCGATCGCCACCATGGCGGCCGCGCCGACCACGACCGCCCAGCGAAACGCGCGTGACTTTCTCTTCAGCAAGCGATCAGCCGGGTCCGGCTGACCCCGCAGGCTGTTCACCTGGAATTCTCCACCGTCAGGCGCTGGTTACGGCTGGCGGCAATGTTCCAGTCGGCCTCGCCGACCGCGCCAATCTGGAACGGCCGCGGCAGTTGCGACACATCGAGGCGGAACCGGAAGTCCACGTTGTAGCGCGTATCGGGCTCGATCGCGGAGGCCTCGGCGATCTTCCAGTGCGAGATGCGCTGGATGGCCGCCAGTGCATCGGGCAGCGATTCGAAGTTCTGGTTCAGCGTGACGCCGAGCCCCACATTGGTAATGACGTTCGGCGACACGTTCAGGCGCCAGCCGCGGGTCAGCGGCTGGTAGGCCAGCCGCATGTGGCGCGCAACGCTGGCCACCCGCTTGTCGTACCAGTACCAGCGGTCGCGAAAGACGTCGGCCTCGACGACGAAGAACATCGGTATCCCCTTGAGCAGCGCATCCTCAACGATGGTGGACAGCTCGAATTTGACACCCGCCGTGAGGTAAACGCCATCGCTGTCGGTCTCCAGCCGCAGCTGGCTGACCTCGGCGGGGGCATTTTCGGCATGGGCCGGCACTAGGGGGGCGAGCGCGAGGAACACACACGCCAGCAGCGCGGCCAAGTCAAGCCGCACGTTTTTCCAGCAGCGCGTAAAAAAAACCGTCGTGATCACCTGCCTGATTGTCCGGGACGCCGTCGCCGTTTGCCCCGATTTGAGGCATTAAATGGCCCGGCGACGGCAGTAACGTGGCATCGGTGTTGTGTGTAACAAACGTTTGTATCTGATCGTATCCTTCGGCCTTGAAAACCGAGCAGGTGCAGTACAGCAGGCGCCCGCCCGGCTTGAGTAGCGGCCACAGGCTTGCGAGCAGTACCGCCTGGATCGCGGCCAGCTGGGCGATGTCGCTCTCGCGGCGCAGCCAGCGCACGTCCGGGTGCCGGCGCACGATGCCCGAGGCGGTACAGGGCGCGTCCAGCAGGATGGCGTCGAACGGCTCACTGTGGCACTGCTGCGGCCACCAGGTCTCGGGTTTCATGGCGTCGGCGGCGACCACGCTGGCGTGCAGCCCCAGGCGCTGCAGGTTCTGGTCGATGCGCTCGCAGCGTGCCGGGTCGATGTCCAGCGCCGTGACACGGGCGTCGTCGGCCCGTTCCAGCAAATGCGCGGTCTTGCCGCCAGGGGCGGCGCAGGCGTCCAGGATGTGCAAATCCCGCCGGCCCGCCCAGCCAGCCAGCAGCAGGGGCGCGGCCATTTGGGCGGCCGCGTCCTGCACCGACACCTGGCCCTCCATAAAGCCCGGAATGGCGCCGACCGGCATCGCCTTGTGCAGCACCACGCCGCTCTCTCCAGCCTGAGTCGCTATGATATTTGCAGCGCGCAGTGTACACAGGTATTGGGCTACAGCCACTTTTTTCTGATTTACCCGCAGCGTCATGGGGGCGTGCGTGTTGTTGGCCCGCAGGATCTCCTGCCAGTGCGCGGGATGCTCCTTCTGGAGTCGCGCGATCCACCAGCGCGGGTGATTCCAGACGGCCACCGGGTCATCGTCGGTCGCCGCCACCAGGGGCCCGCGCTCGCGCAGGAAGCGGCGCAGGCAGGCGTTGATGAAGCTGGCCTGCCGGCGCGTGTCAGGGTGGCGCTTGGCGGCCTCCACCGCCTGATCGACCAGCGTGAAGGCGTCATACGGCGCGCCCTCCTCGCGCCAGGCCAGCGCCAGCGCGGCGCACAGGAGCGCATCGGCCTGCGCCGGCGGCGCGCGCTTGGCCAGCTGCTGCCGCAGCGCCTGCGCCCGGCCGAGCCAGCGCAGCACATGAAAGACCAGCGCCTGGACCCCGGGCCGCAGCCCGGCTTCTACATGATTCAGGGCTGCAGTCCCCGACTCACCTGCACAAATAGCTACCAAAACCGTAGCAACCGCATTCAGCTGGCGCCACAGGGGCGGCGCGCCGGGGGACGCAGGAGCGTTCATGCCAGGGTGTCCGCGCAGATGTTGCGCGCCCAGCTGAAGGCGTAGGCGCCTTCGCGCTCGCTCGGGCGCTCGCTCAGGCCGCCGGAGCCGGGTACGGTCAGATAGGTCTGCTCGGCCGCGTTGTAGGCGTGCACGCTGGCCACGTGCACCGCGCGCCGGTCGTCCACAAAGCTGTAGCAGGTGTTGGTGAGCAGGGGCGCGGGATTCACCGGCCAGCCCGCGAGTTGCGCCACGATGGCCGCCGCCGCGACCTTGGCCTGACTGTTCGCCATGTGGCCACTCTTGGGCATCAGCGGCGCAATCTGGATCGAGTCGCCCAGCACGAACACGTCTTTGGCGGCGGTCGACTCGAAGGTCTGGTAGTTCACGCCGCACCAGTGCTGGTTGGCCTGGTTGTTCAAGCCCGCCTGCACCGCGATGGCGCCCGCGCGCATGGGCGGCAGCACGTTGATGACGTCGGCGCGCACATCGTCCTGCACCTCGAACTTGATCAGTCCGGCCTTGGCGTCCACCGCGGTGGTGTTGTACTGGGGCCGGTACTCGACCATGCCCCGGTAAGGCCCGGCCCACGCGGCCTTGAACAGCGCGGCCTTGGAGGTCACGTCCGGATTCGCATCGAGAATCAGCACCTTGGCGCGCGGCTTGGCCTGTTTGAAATACCAGGCCACCTGGCAGGCGCGCTCGTACGGGCCGGGCGGGCAGCGGTACGGCGCCTCGGGAATGGTGATGGCATACACACCGCCCTCGGGCATGGCCTGCAACTGGCGGCGCAGCGCGGCGGTTTCGGGGCCGGCTTTCCAGGCGTGCAGGACCTGGCCCACGGCATGGGCCGCCGGCAGGCCTTCGATGGCGCCGTAGATGAACTCCACGCCGGGCGACACCACCAGCTTGTCGTAGACGATCGATGCGCCGCCCGCCAGCGTCACGGTTTTGCGGGCCGTGTCGATGGCGCTGGCCCGGTCGCACACGACAGTGATGCCGTGCCGGTGGCGCAGCGCGTCGTAGGGCGTGGTGATGTCGGCCATCTGCCAGCTGCCGCCCAGCACCAGATTGGACATCGGGCAGGACACAAACGCGGCGTCCGGCTCGATCAGCACCACGTCGATCTTGTGGTTCGAGAACAGCCGCACATACCGGGCCGCCGTGGCGCCGCCGTAGCCGCCGCCGATGACGACCACCTGGGCCCTGGACGGTACGGCGCGGCTGGCGCAACCGGCCAGGCCGAGCAGGCCGGCGGCAGTAGAAGATTGCAAAAAAGAGCGGCGTTGCACGGGTGCGTGTTCCTACGGCTTCTGGCGCGCCAGATAGCCGGCGATCTGTTCGATCTGCGCGTCGCTGTAGCCCAGGCTGATCTGCTGCATCACCGTGGCCGGCCGCGCTCCCGATTTGAACGCGTGCAGGCGGCGCACCAGATCATCCTTGTCCATGCCGGCCAGTGCGGACACGCCGGGCCCTGCGACGGCGCGGCCATGCGTGCCATGGCAGGCGGCGCAGGTGGCGGCCAGGCTCCGCAGATACAGCGCCTGCGGATCTTGCGCCATGGCCGCGGCGCCGCCGGCCAGCAGGGCTGCGCCCATCGTCCATTTGAATTTCATGCCACCGCCCTCCTGGTTGTGCGACTCTGCGCCCCGCTCGACCCCGTAGTATCCATGCGAACGCAGCGAAGGGCCGCCCCGAGCAAGTTCAACCCCTTGAGGGGCACGACCCACACGCAGTGGCGAAGCGTGGGGCCAGTTATAGCGGCCGCGCCGCCTTGAAGCCGAACACCCAGGCCAGCAACAGCGCGGGGAACTGGGCAATGGCGGCGTTGTAGTGCGCCACGGCCTGGTTGAAGGCTTCGGCGGCAGCGCGCACATGCAGCGCCCCTTGCTCCCACTGGGGCTGTACGGTCTCGGGCAGCGGCGCACCGGCCGGATCCAGTGCCGTCAGTTGCATGCGCTGCCAGGTGGCGTCGAGCACGCCCCTGGCGGCCGCCAGCGCGGCCATGGCCCGGGCATCCAGCGGACGCGCCCTTGCCGCGGCCAGCGATGCGGCCAACTGCGCGGCCGCACTGCGCAGGCCGATCCACAGCAGGGCCACGTCGTCGAGCAGTTCACCGGGCTGGGTCAGCAAAGAGGCGTTCATGGAAGCGGGCAGGCACGATTGCAGCAGCTGGAGTTGCTCGAGCAGACGCGCATCGAGCGCGGCAAAGGCCTGCCGTGCGGCCGAGCGCAGCCGCACCATGCGGTTGTAGGCGCCGACGGACCAGAACAGCAGCACCCCAAGCCCCGGCCACAGCACAAAAGACGACATCATCTTTCATACCCCTTGGCCACCCGATGACGGTAGCCCGTTTTCATATCAACATAAAAAAGCGCCCCGGGCCCTTTTGTATCGGGCACGAGGCGCTACTATTTTAATAGTAAACCCGCGGCGAACGCAGCGAAAGGCCGCCCCGAGCAAGTTCCGCCCCCTCGGGGGGCAGCGCAGTACGCGAAGCGACAAGCGTGGGGGCCTCCTTAGTCGGCTGCCGCCCCTTCGCTGGCTTCGGTCGCCGGCGCCGGCTCGGACAGGCTGGCCAGCTCCGCGGCCTCGGCCTCGGCGATGGCGCGGCGCTCGGCCTCGTCCATCTGGTCCTTGGCCTTGCGTGCCTGGTGGTACGCCATGCCGGTGCCGGCGGGAATCAGGCGCCCGACGATGACGTTTTCCTTCAGGCCGCGCAGCTCGTCGCGTTTGCCCATGATGGCGGCTTCGGTCAGCACCCGCGTCGTTTCCTGGAAGGAAGCGGCACTGATGAAGCTGTCGGTGGACAGCGAGGCCTTGGTGATGCCCAGCAGCAGGTTGGTGAAGGTCGCGGGAATCTTGCCCTCGCCGCGCAGGGCGTCGTTGGTGTTGAGTATCTCGCTGCGTTCGACCTGTTCGCCGGCAATGTAGTTGGCATCGCCCGCGTTGTCGACCACGACGCGGCGCAGCATCTGGCGCACGATCACCTCGATGTGCTTGTCGTTGATCTTCACGCCTTGCAGGCGGTACACGTCCTGCACTTCATCGACGATGTAGCGCGCCAGTTCCTCGGAGCCCAGCAGGCGCAGGATGTCCTGTGGATCGGCCGGGCCGTCCACCACGGACTCGCCCTTGTTCACCACCTGGCCTTCGTGCACCAGGATGTTCTTTTCCTTCGGCACCAGGTCTTCCCAGACCTTGCCCTCGGGGTCGGTGATCTGCAGGCGGATCTTGCCCTTGGTCTCCTTGCCGAACGACACGGTGCCGGTCATCTCGGCCAGCACGCCCTTGTCCTTCGGGCTGCGGGCCTCGAACAGCTCGGCCACGCGCGGCAGACCGCCGGTGATATCGCGCGTCTTCTGGCCTTCGACCGGAATGCGCGCCAGCACTTCGCCGGGGCCCACGTCCTGGCCGTCGCGCACCTGCACCAGCGCACCGATCTGGAAGCCGATGGTCACCGAGTGATCGGTCCCGGGGATCTTGACCTCCTGGCCCTGCGCATCGATCAGCTTGACTTGTGGCCGCACCACCTTGGTCGAACCGCGGCGTTTCGGGTCGATCACCACCATGGTGGACAGGCCCGTGACTTCATCGACCTGCTTGGCCACCGTCAGGCCTTCTTCGACGTTCTCGAACTTGGCCTGGCCCGCAAACTCGGTAATGATCGGGCGCGTCAGCGGATCCCAGTTGGCCAGGATGGTGCCGGCCTTGATGGCCTGGTCGGCCTTCACCGTCAGCGTGGCACCGTAGGGCACCTTGTGGCGTTCTCGCTCGCGGCCATGCTCGTCATGAATGACGATTTCGCCGGAGCGGGCAATCACCACCAGTTCGCCACGGCTGTTGGTCACATAGCGCATGGTGGCGTTGAAGCCGATCACGCCGTTGGACTTGGCTTCCACGCTGGAGGCGATCGCCGCCCGCGAGGCCGCGCCGCCGATGTGGAAGGTGCGCATCGTCAGCTGCGTGCCGGGCTCGCCGATCGACTGCGCGGCAATCACGCCGACCGCCTCGCCGCCGTTGATCAGGCCGCCACGGCCCAGATCGCGGCCATAGCATTTGGCGCAGATGCCGAAACGCGTCTCGCAGGTCAGCGCCGTGCGCACCTTGACCTCGTCAACGCCAACCGCGGTCAGCTCATCGATGATGTCCTCGTCGAGCATGTCGCCCGCCTTGACCAGCACCGCGTGATTCTCGGGGTGCAGCACATCTTCGGCCGCGGTACGCCCGAGGATACGGTCACGCAGCGACTCGATCACCTCGCCGCCTTCGACGATGGCGCGCATCAGCGAGCCGTTGTGCGTGCCGCAGTCGTGCTCGGTCACCACCAGATCCTGCGTCACGTCCACCAGGCGGCGTGTCAGGTAGCCCGAGTTGGCCGTCTTCAGCGCCGTGTCCGCGAGACCCTTGCGGGCGCCGTGGGTGGAAATGAAGTACTGCAGCACATTCAGGCCTTCGCGGAAGTTCGCGGTGATGGGTGTCTCGATGATGGAGCCGTCAGGCTTGGCCATCAGGCCGCGCATGCCGGCCAGCTGGCGAATCTGCGCGGCGGAACCACGCGCGCCCGAGTCGGCCATCATGTAGATGGAGTTGAACGACTCCTGGTCGACTTCCTTGCCGTGGCGGTCGATGGTCTTTTGCTTGGCCAGCTGGGCCATCATGACCTTGGAGACTTCGTCGCCGGCCTTGCCCCAGATGTCTACCACCTTGTTGTAGCGCTCGCCGGAGGTCACCAGACCGGACACGTACTGCTGCTCGATCTCTTTGACTTCCTTTTCGGCGCGCTCGATGATGGCCGGTTTTTCCTTGGGCACCAGCATGTCGTCGATGCTGATCGAGATGCCGGCCTTGGTCGCCAGACGGAAGCCGTTTTGCAGCAGCTTGTCGGCAAACACCACCGTCTCTTTGAGGCCGCACTTGCGGAACGAGACGTTGATGAGCTTGGAAATTTCCTTCTTCTTCAGCGCCTTGTTGATGTTGGAGAACGGCAGGCCCTTGGGCAGGATTTCGGACAGCAGTGCGCGCCCGGCCGTGGTTTCCCACAGTTGGGTCGAGGGCACGAACTCGCCGGTTTCCTTGTCCTTGGTGTACTCGGTCAGGCGCACATTGATTCTGGCGGTCAGTTCCACCTCGCCCGCATCGAAGGCGCGCCGGACTTCCCCGGTGTCGGAGAAAATCAGGCCTTCGCCCTTGGCGTTGATGCGCTCACGCGTGGTGTAGTACAGGCCCAGCACCACGTCCTGCGACGGCACGATGGACGGCTCTCCATTGGCCGGGAACAGCACGTTGTTGGAGGCCAGCATCAAGGTGCGCGCCTCCATTTGCGCTTCCACCGACAGTGGCACGTGAACCGCCATCTGGTCGCCGTCGAAGTCGGCGTTGAACGCCGCGCACACCAGCGGGTGCAGCTGGATCGCCTTGCCTTCGATCAGGATGGGCTCGAAGGCCTGGATGCCCAGGCGGTGCAGCGTAGGCGCCCGGTTCAACATGATGGGGTGCTCTTTGATCACCTCTTCCAGGATGTCCCAGACCACCGGCGTGCCGGACTCGACTTCCTTCTTCGCGGCCTTGATGGTGGTCGCAATGCCCATGGCTTCCAGGCGCGAGAAGATGAAGGGCTTGAACAGTTCGAGCGCCATCAGTTTGGGCAGGCCGCACTGGTGCAGCTTGAGCGTCGGGCCCACGGTAATCACCGAACGTCCCGAGTAGTCGACGCGCTTGCCCAGCAGGTTCTGGCGGAAGCGGCCGCTCTTGCCCTTGATCATGTCGGCGAGCGACTTGAGCGCTCGCTTGTTGGCGCCCGTCATGGCCTTGCCACGGCGGCCGTTGTCCAGCAGGCTGTCCACGGCTTCCTGCAGCATGCGCTTTTCGTTGCGCGCGATGATTTCCGGGGCCTTGAGCTCCAGCAGGCGGCGCAGACGCGAGTTGCGGTTGATGACGCGGCGGTACAGGTCGTTCAGGTCGGAGGTCGCGAAGCGGCCACCGTCCAGGGGCACGAGCGGGCGCAGGTCGGGCGGCAGCACGGGCAGCACGTCGAGCACCATCCACTCGGGCTTGATGCCGGACTTGCGGAAGGCTTCCATCACCTTGAGGCGCTTGGCGTTCTTCTTGACCTTGACTTCGGAGCCGGTCAGATCGCCGCGCAGCCGCTCGATGGAGGAGTCGAGATCAATCGCCTGCAGCAGGTCCTTGATACCCTCGGCGCCCATCTTGGCGACGAACTCGTCGCCGTATTCCTTGCGCTTGGCATCAAAATCGTCCTCGGACATGATGCTGAACTTTTTCAGCGGGGTCATGCCGGGGTCGGTCACCACATAGGCTTCAAAATACAGCACGCGCTCGATGTCGCGCAGCGTCATGTCGAGCACCAGGCCCAAACGGCTGGGCAGCGACTTCAGGAACCAGATGTGGGCGCAGGGCGCGGCCAGGTCGATGTGGCCCATGCGTTCGCGGCGCACCTTGGTCTGCGTGACTTCCACGCCGCACTTCTCGCAGATGACGCCGCGGTGCTTGAGGCGCTTGTACTTGCCGCACAGGCATTCGTAGTCCTTGATGGGCCCGAAGATCTTGGCGCAGAACAGGCCGTCGCGCTCCGGCTTGAAGGTGCGATAGTTGATGGTCTCGGGCTTTTTCACCTCGCCGAAAGACCAGGAACGGATCTTTTCGGGCGACGCCATGCCGATCCGGATGGCATCGAAATGCTCATCGGGCGTGAATTGCTTGAACAGGTCCAGTAGTGATTTCATGAGTTAAATCCTTTCCCTGTGATTACGAGCGCTCGAGCTCAATATCGATGCCGAGCGAACGGATTTCCTTGACCAGAACATTGAACGATTCCGGCATCCCGGCTTCAATAGCGTGCTCGCCCTTGACAATGCTTTCGTACACCTTGGTACGGCCTTGCACGTCGTCGGACTTGACGGTGAGCATTTCCTGCAGCGTGTAGGCCGCGCCGTAGGCTTCCAGCGCCCACACTTCCATCTCGCCGAAACGCTGGCCGCCAAACTGTGCCTTGCCGCCCAGCGGCTGCTGCGTGACCAGGCTGTAAGGACCCGTCGAGCGCGCGTGCATCTTGTCGTCCACCAGGTGGTGCAGCTTCAGGAAGTGCATGTAGCCCACCGTCGTCGGCCGCTCGAACGCGTCCCCGGTACGGCCGTCGTACAAATGGGCCTGGGTACGCGCTTCGGTCAGGCCCTTGCGCCGGACGATATCGTCGGGATACGCCAGCTTGAGCATGGTGCGGATTTCCTCTTCGGACGCGCCATCAAACACCGGTGTTGCGAACGGAACGCCGCCCGACAAATTGCCGGCCATTTCCAGCACTTGCTCGTCCGACAATTTGGACAGGTCTTCCTTGCGCCCGGTGCTGTTGTACAGGGTGTCCATGAACTGGCGCAGTTCGGCCACCTTGGCCTCGGCCTGCAGCATGTCGCCGATGCGCCGGCCAATGCCCTTGCCGGCCCAGCCCAGATGGACCTCCAGCACCTGGCCCACGTTCATGCGCGAAGGCACGCCCAGCGGGTTCAGCACGACGTCGCACGGCGTGCCGTCCAGCATGTAAGGCATGTCTTCGATCGGCACGATCTTCGACACCACACCCTTGTTGCCGTGGCGGCCGGCCATCTTGTCACCGGGCTGCAGGCGACGCTTGACGGCCAGGTACACCTTGACCATCTTGAGCACGCCCGCGGGCAGCTCATCACCCTGCGTGAGCTTCTTGCGCTTTTCTTCGAACGCCAGGTCGAAGCTGTGGCGCGTCTGCTCGAGCGAGTTCTTCAGGCTCTCCAGCTGCGCGGCCACATCGTCCTCGGCCGGGCGAATATCGAACCAGTGGAATTTCTCCACCGAGGCGAGGTAGGCCTTGTCGATCTTCGTGCCCTTGGCGAGCTTTTGCGGACCACCGTTGGCCGCCTTGCCGGTGAGCAGTTTCTCGATGCGGTCGAACGCATCGGCTTCCACGATGCGCAACTGGTCGTTCAGGTCCAGACGGAAGCGCTTGAGTTCGTCGTCGATGATCTGCTGGGCGCGCTTGTCGCGCACAATGCCTTCACGCGTGAAGACCTGTACGTCGATGACCGTGCCCTGCGAGCCCTGGTCGACACGCAGCGAGGTGTCCTTCACGTCGCTGGCCTTCTCGCCGAAGATCGCGCGCAGCAGTTTTTCTTCGGGCGTCAGCGTGGTCTCGCCCTTGGGCGTGACCTTGCCGACCAGCGTGTCGCCCGGCATGACTTCGGCGCCGACGTAGATGATGCCGGACTCGTCCAGGCGGTTCAGCTGCTGCTCGGACAGGTTCGGAATATCACGCGTGATTTCTTCGGCCCCGAGCTTGGTGTCGCGC